>JADZAX010000036.1 GCA_020852405.1 Verrucomicrobiales bacterium | reverse complement strand
TGCTCCCCACGACGAGAGAGTCCAGCATGGCGAGCAGCACCAGCACGCCAAGGATGAGGAAAGACACAAATCCTCGACGGGAACTGCGGAACCGCCGCCACTGCAGCCGAGACTGCGGGGACATGGTCCGTCCACCGCCCATGAGGACGAGGATGACGCCTCCGATCACAAAAAAAGAGCAGTTCCAGGCTCCGAGATCCCCGTATTTGCAGGGCCAGTCGAGGAGGGGAAGCCTCAGTGAGGTCCACCTATGGATGCAGTAGGACAGGATGCCCCATGCGATCAAAACGATACCTGACAGCCGGCTCATGAAGAAAACATCAACGATAACTGACTCGGGGATCCGCCAGGGCAACCAGGAAGTCGGACACAATGTTGCCGATCAGCAGGAGGAGAGCAAGGACGGTAACCTGCCCCATGACCACGGGATAGTCGCGGGTCAACAGGCCGTTGAAAACCAGCAGACCCATCCCGTCAATGTCGAACACCTTCTCGATGAGGAAGTTCCCGCCCACGAAGATGGTCAGCACTCCCCCGAAGGTCGCCGCGACCGGGATCAGGGAGTTCCGCAGGGCGTGTTTGAAGACCGCCTCGCGGTGGGTCGCCCCCGTGGCCATGGCGGTGCGGACATGGTCGGCCGCGAGGTTGTCGAGCAGGTTGTTCTTCACCAGCATGGTGAGAAAGGCGAAAGCCCCCACGAGATAGCAGACCAGTGGCAAGGCCGCATGCTGGAAAAGGTCGGCGATTTTTCCCGGGAGGGACAAGGTGTCGAACTCCGCGCTGACAAAGCCCGCGATGGGGAACCATCCCCAACGGGCGGAAAAGAAGGTGAGCAGGAAAATGCCGAGCACAAAGGACGGGATGGAATAGCCGAGAAAGACCAGCACGGAAGTCACGGAATCGAGCAAGGTGCGGTGGCGGATCGCTTTGAGGACGCCGAGGGGAACGCAGACCCCGTAGGTGATGATGAACGTCAGCACCCCGTAAAAGAGAGAGATCGGCACCCGCTGGGCGATCAACGTCGAGACCGGATCCCCAAAATTGGTGGAGCGCCCCAGATAGCCCTGGAAGAGTCCCTCGAAGCGCGGCTGATAGATCACCGCCTGCCAGAAAAATTCCTCCTCAACTTTGTCCGCCGGCATTCCCATCCGCCTCGCATAGCGGATTTTCTGGGACTCGGGCGACTCGATGCGGGCCTGCCATCCCGTGATGTTGGCAGTGCCGACCGGTTTCAGGGCAGAAACTCTCGGCCCGTCGCGGGTCACCCGGACCTTTTCCGTGGATCCCGGTAGCTGGATTTCGATGGAAGTCGCATCCTTGTCGAACTTGCCCCGGGTCCGCTTGGTTTCCTTTCCGGCCACACCGAGCCAGTTCAGGTAAGCGCGGGGAATGGATTTGTCGAAATCATACTCCTCTTCAAGCCGGAGCAGTTGGTCGGGGCTGAGACCTCCCCGGCTTTCCTTGCCGAGCTTGCCCGCTTCGCCTTTCGCACCGGACATGGCTTGGAGCATGGCATTCTCCAGGGGGCCGCCGGGAGTGAGGCGCGTCATCGTGAACACCAGCATCGTGATGCCCAGCAAGGTCACCGGGACTAGGAGCAGGCGGCGGATGAAATAGTCACGCATGGGGCGGGGGAGACGGCGATCGGAGGGTGGTTGGGAGTGGGTAGATCATGTTCCCGAACCGGCCCGGGATCAACCCCCTATTTGCGGCATTCTCCCTTGCGCGGAGACCCGGGGAAGGATACTCTGGCGCGATGAGCCCGGACCCCACGATGCAAGGCCCTGCGAGGTGGCAGCCCGATTCCAGTGTCGGAGGATCCTCCCTGAACCGGTCCTGTTTCCGGCACGCATGAGATTTTTCCGGTCTGTTCGCACCGCCGGGGCGGAAAGCCCGCCTTCCAGGTGGATCTCCGGAGGGATGGCCCTCCTTGTCCTGATCACTGGCGGCCTGGCTGGTTGCCAACGCGAGGACTTCGCCGCCCGCTGCGCCAGGGACGGCATCCTGCTCCTGGGCAACGGATCCGATCCCAAGGCGCTCGATCCCCAGTTGGTGGCCTCGGTGGGTGACAGCAACATCATGCGGGCACTTTTTGAAGGCCTCGTCTCCTATGATCCGTCCGACGACACCAAGCTTGAGCCCGGCGTGGCCGAGCGTTGGGAAAGCAATGATGACAAGACGGTGTGGACTTTCCACCTCCGCAGCACCGCGCGCTGGTCCAACGGAGAGCCGGTCACCTCCCGGGACTTCGTCTACACCTATCAACGCATGCTCGAGCCGCGCCTCGCATCCCCCTACGCCTCGATGCTGTATCTGCTCAAAAACGGGCAGGCCTACAACGAGGAGAAAATCCGGGATTTCTCCCAGGTCGGGGTAAAGGCTCCCGACGACCACACCCTGGTCTGCACCCTCGAGATCCCGGCGGCGTATTTCCCGCAGGTCGTGAAGCACACTTCCTGGCTTCCGGTCCATGGTCCCACCATCGAGCGATTCGGCAGCATGACCGACCGTTTCACTCTCTGGCAACGCCCCGGGAACCATGTCTCCAACGGGCCTTTCCAACTCAAGAGCTGGCGGCTTTCGCACTCGGTGGTGGTGGAGAAAAATCCCCACTACTGGGATGCGGCCAAGGTCAGTCTGAACGAGATCCGGTTCTATCCTTACGAGACCTACACCGAGGAGCGCGCTTTCCGCGGTCACCGGCTCCATTACACCTACACCCTGCCGGCGGAGCTGATCCGTAAATACCAGACGCAGTCGCCGGAACTGCTCCGGATGGAGCCTTATTACGGGAGTTATTTCTTCCGGGTCAATGTGACGCATCCGCCGCTCGACAATCCCAAGGTGAGGCGGGCCCTGGCTCTCGCGATCGACCGGAAGAGCATCGTGGACAACATCACCCAGGCCGGCCAGGCGCCCGCCACGGGCTTCACCCCGCCCAGTGAGGGCGGCTACCAGCCTCCCGACCTGTTGTCATTTGATCCGGCGGACGCCCGGGCTCTCCTTGCCGAAGCCGGGTATCCGGACGGCCGGGATTTTCCGGGCTTCACCCTCCTCATCAACACCTCCGAGGCCCATCGGGCCATCGCCGAAGCCCTCCAGGACATGTGGCGGAAACACCTCGGCATCACCTCGATCGAGATTGGGAACCGGGAGTGGACCACCTTCCAGAGCGAGGTCATCGACATGAAATACGACGTCGCCCGGGCCGGCTGGATCGCGGATTACCTCGACCCCGCCACCTTTCTTGACATGTGGCGGAAAGGTGACAGCAACAACAACACCGGATGGAGCCAGCCCGACTACGATCGTCTCCTCCGCGAAGCGGCGGTCCAGCCCACGGTGGAGGGACGCTTCGCGAAACTCCGCGAGGCCGAGGCCATTCTCCTGGGAGACCTGCCGGTGCTCCCGGTCTACTGGTACACCCGGAGTTACCTGATCCGGCCCGAGGTGAAAAATTGGAATCCGTTGCTGCTGGACAACCACAATTACAAGTACATCCGCCTCGAGCCCTGATCCCTGATGGCCCGCTTCATCCTCAGCCGCCTGTTCCAGAGTCTCGTCGTTCTCGTCGGGATCTACACGCTTGTCTTCGTGCTGATGAAGCTCTCCCCCGGCAGTCCATTCGCCGGGGAGAAGGCCGTGCCGTCGCACGTTCTGGAGAGAATGCGTTCCTACTACGGCCTCGACCAACCGCTCCCGGTGCAGTGGTGGCGCGGGTTGAGCAACTACCTCTTCCACCTCGATGGGGGCATTCCCTTGAAAAAGGACGGCTTCACCGTCAATGAAATCATCGCCGAATCGCTGCCGGTTTCGGCTGTGGTCGGAGGGGTGGGACTGCTTTTCGCTCTCGGCACCGGCATTCCTCTGGGGGTCTATGCAGCGGCCCGGAAAAACCGGGTCGGAGATTATGTCGCCAGCTCTCTCGCGCTGGTCGGCATCTGCTTGCCCACTTTTGTCATCGCTCCGTTGGCCATCGCCTGGTTCGCCCTCGAGCTGGGTTGGTTCGCCCCCGTGGGGTGGGATGATCCCCGCACCGACTGGATCCTGCCGTCGCTGGTTCTGGGGCTGTTCTACATGGGCTACATCGCCCGCATCACCCGGGGCGGCATGCTGGAGGCTCTCAATCAGGATTACATTCGGACCGCTCTTTCGAAAGGCCTCAGTGAAGGCCGGGTGCTTTTTGTCCACGCGTTGCGGCACGGACTGCTTCCGTTGGTCAGTTATCTTGGACCTGCCACGGCGGGCATTCTGGCCGGTTCGTTTGTCGTCGAAACGGTCTTCGGTCTCCCCGGGCTGGGCATGCATACCGTCGCGGCGGCGCGGGACCGCGACCAGCCCTTGCTGACCGGGGCGATCATGACCTATGGCGTGCTGGTTTTGTTTTTCAATTTCCTCTCCGACATCGTCCAGTACTGGATGAATCCCCGGCTCCGTGCCGGCGGGCTGGGGGCTTCCCTGTAATTTTTTCCGTTGTTTCATGGATCCGGCCCCCCTCTCACCCAGTCTTCCTGATCCCGGGAAAATGTTGCCCGCTGACACGGAGATTGTCCAAGGGACCTCACTCGGTCGCGATGCATGGCTGCGCCTCAGGAAGAATCGGCTCGCCATCATCTGCCTCTGGGTGCTTGTCGGCATCGTGGCGCTCTGCCTGATCGGATCACTCCTGTCGAAAG
>JADZAX010000035.1 GCA_020852405.1 Verrucomicrobiales bacterium | reverse complement strand
TGATGCGCACTCATTTGAGTCAGTCCCCAGGAGAGCGCCATGCTCAGGATGGCGATCCCAGCCAGTCGGAACGGCCGCTTGACGGCCGCTTCCACCGCGTCCCATCGGCCCTTTGCGCCCTCACCGAAGAATTTCAGACTCAGCACATACCCGCTCAGCACAAAGAAGAAGCACACCGCGAAGTGGGCTGCCAAGACGACACCCAACGGCGTCATCGTGAACAGCCGTGTTAACGGTGAGCCGGAAATGTCGTCGGCCACACCGAAGACGGCTTCATGGTAGAACGCCGCCACCGAATGGTGGAACATGACCAGCAGCGCCGCCAGCCCTCGGGCGGCTTCCCAGTGCTGTTCTTTGCCGGGCTTCACCATTGCCTTATTGCGGCCTTAGGCCCCGGTTTGCCAGGAAAAGGGAACGCGTTGCGCCCTCTTGCCACTGCTTTTGACCCTGACCGGCAATCGTGACCGTCCTGGGTGGGAAGACGGAAATTGGATGGCTTGTCCCAATGGATCGCATGGTGAGAAAACTAACAAAAATACTACAAAAATCTGAAAATTACAGTAAATATTTAAAGTACATACTGAGTAGAAGGGTTTTTTGCTGAAATTTACAACTTTCATAAAGGGAAATGCAATCAGAGCGTTTGAAGCCATCCCTCCGGAAGTCGACTTTTCAGTACCCAGCGAATCCCGCAGTCTTATCTCTTTCCGGCCGCATGCCCCCCTTGAATTCCCAAAGCCAGTCCCCTGCGCCAGCGTCTGCCGAACGCCGTTGGCTCTGGGTCTGCCTGGTGGTCTTCGCTTTCTCCTTCGCCTTTGACTATCGCGCCCCTGAAATCGGCTTTGGAACTACTGGCTCCGGCGGTTCCATCTTTCAGTTCGCCATGCTCGGCTCAGCGGTCGCCTCCGGTCTGTTCGCCCTCCTAATCGGTTGGCGCCACCTTTTGGTCCGCCCCGGTGTTTACCTCATCACTTTCTGGTGGGCCTATCTCGCCTTCTCAGCCGTTGTCTCTGTTTTCCAAGGCAACGAACTCGGGTTCATCCTTCGCTTGCTGGTTGCCCCGGTTCTCATCGGGTTCGGTATGGTCATCTGCCACATCGCGCTCTGCGGAGGAGTTCCTGTCGCCAATGTCATCCGTCTCTTTCTCGCGGTTTGTGTCGTCAACATCTTCTGGCAAACCGGCTTCTACTATGTCACCAGCAGCCAGTCGCTACTTGAAACCCGGCCTCTTCTCAGCGCCGGCATTCGCTTCATCTTCCCCTGGACCGCTGGCTGCATTCTCCTTGCCCGGCGTATTCCCATTTCCACGCTTCTCATCTTCGGCCTCGCCTTATTTGCCTGCGTCCTGTCTTTGACCCGCGGCGCCATCATCTACCTCGCCGCCGCCTTTTCCGGAGCCTTTGTCTGCCTCTTCCTCGCAATGCTGTTCCGCCAGATCTCTTTCGCCCACGTGGTCCGTCGCCTCGGCACGCTCGCTGCCATCGCCGCAGTGGCCGTGACCATGATTGTCATCTTCTGCATTGCTGTCCCTACGCTTGGCGAATGGTGGCTCGAGCGCTTCCTCTACTCAGACGGGGGCGGCGCCACCACCGAGGACATGTCCGTGCTGATGCGGAAAGCCGAAGCCGAAGCCATGTTTCAGAGTCTCAGTGAGCGGACGGGCTCGTGGATTTGGGGTCGCGGCTATGGGGCACCCTTTTATTGGGACGACGACTACCTCGCCGAACTCTTTCTCGTGTATCCGGATCGCGAGAACTTCCCCGAGGAAATCTACACGGCGGGTCACAACTTGTGGACTTACACCACCTTTGCCTCCGGTATCATCGGTCTCCTTTGTTGGATTACTCTCGTTGTCAGCCCCTCCATCAATTCTCTGCGCGGCGTCCGGCTCCTCTCCACGCTCACTCCTGGCGGACAGATCCCCGACCTGCATATCGCTTTCTTTCCTGCCATTGCCTTGTGGACCCTGGTCGCCACCAGCATTCTCGAAAATCCCTTCGACTTTCGGCTCAACGGCTCCCTCACCGGCATCGTCGCCGCGATCCCACAGTACTTCCTGCTTCGCGCCTGGCTCCTCCGCGGGTGACCGCTTGGAATCCCCTTTTTCAACCCCGCCGCTTTCTGCGCTCAGGCTAGTCGGTTCCGGGTTCCTTCGCTGCGCATCACCTCGGGTTGAGTGGGCTCGGTGGCTCACGGCATCACCGGCCGCAACCTCAACGTCTTGCCAGAATCCATGACGATCCGGAACCGTGAGGGGCCCTCGGCGCGCTCGTAATGGAGAGCATATTTGGCCAGCGCCTCCATGGCCACGGCGGTTGAGAATGCCTCCGATCGCCAATGGGCCAAATCCTGGAATGAGGAGGAAAAAAACAGACCTGACTCCCAGCTGACACCGCCACGGAGGTGACGTCTGGCACTTCTCATCAAGTAAGCCGCGGCCCGGTCGCAGGCCTGTTGATAGCGATGTTCCTCGCCCAGGGCACGGGCTGTATCCTCGCCCAGGTTGAGCAGGGCGGCCAGCCCGAGTGCCGTGGAGAGCGCTTCGGTGGGGTCCTCGCCGCCGGGGAAGGCGCCCTTTTTCAGAGGATGGATTCGTCCGAACGATTCCTGCTGGTCGAGCAGGTCGAGCAACAGTTTCGGCATGGCTTCCGCCATGGGGGCTTCGCGCACCGGTCCCTCGCGCCAAGCCCGGGCCGCGGCGTAGGGGAAGATCATCATCTGGGGATAGTATAATCCGGCAGCCGGCCATTGACGTTCCATGGCGCAGCGGGCCACCAGCCTGACCGCGTCCTGGTATCCCGGCAAGTCGCGCCGGCCGGCCAGGGCGATGGCGTGGATGACGTTCGCGTTGACGATGGCATCCACGTTGTTCACTCCCAGCGGGATCACCCCTTCCTTTACATTTCCGAAAGTCGGCCGGGTTTCATCCGCCAACCAGGTGAGGAACGCGCCGCTATCCTTGCCTTTCCAGGAATCCCGCCCGTCTTCACGATCCCGACCGGTATCCCGGAACTGGCTGAGTCTGGTCAGCAGCCTGGGATCGGGATGGCCGGAGAGTTGGAGCAGCATGGCCATGGCGGCGGTGTCATCGGCATCATTGGGGATGTTGAAAAAGGCGTCCACCCCGGTTGGGTTTTGGGCGGGGTCGAGGCATTTCTCCACCCAGTCCACCGGCGGCAAACGATTGCGGCCGATCGTCTGCACCTGGAGCAGCGACCAGAGTGGTAGAGGGGGGAGTGGCAAATCGCGTCCAGAGATCCCCGCAGAACGGAGCGCCTGGCGATAGGCGGGACAGTCGGGCTGACGATGGGCCTCTGCGGTGGTGCGCAGCAGGGGCATCGGCACATTGAGCGGTCCGGT
>JADZAX010000034.1 GCA_020852405.1 Verrucomicrobiales bacterium | reverse complement strand
TGGTACAGCGCGCTGAACCAAGCCCGGATCCTGATGAACGAAAGTTGGAGCATCGCCAGCACTCTGGAGAACTTTGCCTCGACTGGTCAGCCTCCCGAAGATCCTGCCCGCTGGCTTCAGATGGCCCAATACGAGTTCTACAGTGTCATCCAGAATTTTCTGCTCAGCCACGTCATGGAGCCCTGAGGATGCTCCGGAACCTGTACCGCTGGGTTGACCTCGCAAATCTCCTCACTTTTCACGATTGCCAAAGTATCCGCCACTCTTTCCCGGTCGAGAGGACATGAGGAGCCACCCAAGCCAGACCCATCCAGCCGCACCAGTGAACACGCGCTGGAAAAAGATGGTCCGCCATCCGCTGTTTCCCGTGCTGCCTTTTGTGGTGATCTCCTTGGTGGCGGGAGAATTCTACCCTCTTTCTCCCTATACGATGTATTCGAATCCGTCCTCCAAACCCCTCGTCGTGTGCCATGTCACCGACGGGGATGGCGGACCGTTGCCGATCCGTTGGCACACCGGGATCTCCCCGGGGACGTTGACCAAGAAATACCGGCACCACCTCAGTGAGTTGACCGATGGCGAGCCCGACGAGGCGGATGCGTCCCAAAAAGAGAAAGCGGGCAGGGAAGTCCTGAACTGGCTGCGGACGCTCTCCATGAAACGGAAAAACCGGGAATTGGATGCCCCCATCCGCCTGGTGGAGACTTCCATCGGAATTGACGCCAAGGGATTGCACGAAAACCTGAGCCCGGTGGCCACCCTGCCATGATCACCCTTCGCCAGACCATAGGGGGATGCCGTGCTTGGCTGCGCGCCTTTTTGCGCAGCGGGTTTGTTCCTGTCCCGGTGGCGGGCTGGGAGTGGTTCATCATCCGGACTGGCTTCGCCCTGCTGGTGTGGAACGAAATGAGTGACTTCCACCCTTATGCGTTCGAGGACCAGCCAGCGTCCATCGGGGTGGCCACCTTTCTGGATCTGAGGTGGTTGCATCACCCGCTGACGATGCCCGTGTTCCAGTGGATCACGGCGGCCGGACTCATCTGTTATATAGGAGGATGGTTCCATCTCGCCGTTCTGCCGGTTTTAACCTTGCTGCATACGTTGTTACGGACGTATGAGAACTCCCAGGGATCCATTCACCACTCCCATCAGATGATCACCGTCGTGCTGCTGGTGCAAACGCTGGTCGTTTGGGGCTTCTGGTTCAAAGCAAGGCGGTCCGGACCGCTTCCCGCCGGGGCTCTTGCCAGCTGGCATGTCTACTACGTCAGGGCTGGAGTGGCGGCCACCTATGTGATCGCCGCCTTGAGCAAACTGATCAATTCCAAAGGCCTCTGGCTCTGGAGATCACCTTACATTGCCTTCGATCTGGTGAAGGCCCAGCGACAGAAATACTACGCGGATCTGGATCCCCAGTATCTCGGCGACACCGGGGTGGCCGAGTGGGTCCTGGCATCGCCCAATCTGGCGCGGATCGGATTCAGCGGGGGATTTTTCCTTGAATTGTTCGCCCTCCTGGCGGTGCGGAACCGGCCTTGGGCTTTTTGGATCGGCCTCGGGCTGATCGCCTTCCACAGGGGCGTTTACTGGTTGATGCACCTTCGCTTCCACAACAACGAGGCAGTGCTCCTGCTGTTCTTTTTGAACGTGCCCTACTGGGCTTGGTGGCTCTTCCAGAAATCCCGGGGCCGCCTCACTCCCGGTCTGGAGTCCGCCGCTGGAAACAGTTGAAGCACTCGATGAATCCGCGGGCAAAATCCTGCGGACGGGAGTCAATCCACTCCCTGACCAGAGCGGGCGGGAAAAAGCCACCATGGAGGATCTCGCTGGTGTGAACGCGCACCGGCCCGTTCCAGTGGCCTCGGAATATTGCGACGAATTCCTGATCCGTTCCCGGGCTCGCCGGCAGGGAGCCGATCTTTTCCAGCGGGTCTTTCAGGCGGACCAACAATTCCTCCTCAAGCTCGCGGACCGCGGCATCCTCGTAGCTCTCTCCGGCGTCCAAGTGTCCGGAGGCACTCGAATCCCATTTCAACGGGTGGGAATCTTTCAAAGGGGACCGGCATTGCAGATACAATTCGCCCTCCCGGTTGAAGAGGAAGACATGCACGGCACGGTGACGCAGTTTTTGCGTATGAACGAGGGATCGTTGCTCCTGTCCGATGACCTGGTCGTGCTCGTCGACCACGTCAAAGAGTTCCGCGGGATTGGTTCCCGTGGAGCGCGCGCAGGGGTGAGTGTCGAGATGGTTGGCCAGGGCGATCCACTGTTCCAACGAAAGCGCCTCTCCCCGGACCTCCAAAGGCAATCCCATCGCTGAGCAGGTTTCCTCCCAGCGGGTCTTGTCTGCTTTGAGGTTGTTGTGCAGTTGTTTCCGCCGCTGGGCAAACCCTTTCCGGACGAGGTCTTCGACGAGATCGGGACTGTGCGGGGCTAGCGTTTCCGGAGGGCGCAGGTTGAGCCGGATGATGGCGGAATCCACTTCGGGACGGGGATGGAAAATGGTGCCATCGACGACGCGAAGCATCTCGGGCAACCAGGGACGTTGCAGGATCAGGCTGAGCACTCCATAGGCTTTCGTGCCGGGCTCCGCGCAGATGCGTTCCGCGACCTCCCGTTGCAGCATCAGCACCGCGCGGTGTACCGGCGTGGGCGCACGGAGGAAATGCATCATGATTTCGGTGGCTCCTGAGTAGGGGAGATTGCCGATCAGTTTGACCGGGCCTTCCAGGAACAGCGGTCGGAAGTCATACTGGGCGGCATCGCCTTCGATGACTTCAACAGTGAAACCTTTTTTGGTGTAGTGCTTCCGCAACCAGCCCGCGAGCCGAGTGTCTTTCTCCAACAGGATCAATCGTCGGGGCTTGCCCACGAGGTGCTCCGTCAGCGCTCCCATGCCGGGGCCCACTTCCACCACGACATCCTCGCGAGTGATGTCGAGTTGATCGACGATCCAGCGGGAGGTTTCCTCATGCAGGAGGAAATTCTGCCCCAGAACTTTGTTCGGCACGACGCCGATTTTTTTGAGGTGGTTCTGGAGTTCGCTGTTCAGCACAGTGGCCTGAGTAAAGACGCGTCAGGGGAGATGTCAACCGGGGGCGACGGATCTATCAATGAATTCCTTCGGGGAAGACGGTTGACCGCAGCCTTCTCCTGTCCCATTGATTGCATCATTCTGATTATTGACTGATCCATGCTCCTCGCTCCCTCTTCCTCAGCCACCCGGCCGGTGCGGACCCGATTCGCCCCTTCTCCGACTGGTTACCTGCACATTGGTGGTGCCCGC
>JADZAX010000033.1 GCA_020852405.1 Verrucomicrobiales bacterium | reverse complement strand
TTGCCTTTGAGTGCGGCAAATCCTGAAGCTTCGAGGACATCGATGCCCAGATGGACCCCGCCCCCCAACGAAGTGCCGCCGATGGGGGCGATGGTGCCACCCGGTTCCCCGAAACAACCGGAGAGCAGAATGGCAACACAGGGCAAGAATGGCAAAAAGGCTTTGTGGAAACGCGACATGACTGCTTTAATGACGGACTTCTCTCCTGAATCCTCCTGCATGCAAGACGACCTGGGTCAACTGTTGCTCACCGGTGTTCCCGGACTTGAACTCACTCCGGAAACAGCCTCCCGATTCAGAAAGCTGCAACCCGGTGGTTATATTTTGTTCGGGCGGAATATCAACCATCCCGAACAACTTCGCAAGTTGATCGATGATCTGCGGGATCTCAGCGATGTGGAGCCCTTCATCACCATCGATCAGGAAGGCGGGCGGGTTTCCCGTTTGCGGCTCATCGGCAACGAGCCTCCCAACGCCCAGCAGCTGCGACAAAAGGGGGATCCCATGCTGATTGCCCGCCATGGGCAGCTCACCGGGCAGGTGCTTCGGCAGTTTGGGTTCAATCTCGATCTCTGCCCGGTGCTCGACATTTCCCACGACGATGAGGCCGACAACAGTCTGAAGGGCCGTTGCTACGGGACCACTCCCGAGGAGGTGATCCGGAATGCCAGTGTGTTCAATCACGCCATGCGACGCGAGGGCATCCTGAGTTGTGGAAAGCATTTCCCCGGATACGCCTCCGCCGAAGTGGATCCCCATCACGAATTGCCTGTCATCACCAAATCTCTGGCAGAGATGGAGGCTTCCGAACTGGTGCCGTTCCGGGCCCTCCTGGACGATCTCGACAGCCTGATGACCTGTCATTCCCATTTTTCCTGTTGGGACGCGGACCGGCCGCGGTGGCCGGCGTCTTTGTCGAAGGCTATCATCGGCGGGTTTCTCCGCCACCAGCTTGGCTACAAGGGACTGGTCATGACGGACGACCTCGATATGGGGGCCATCCTCAATGAAGTGAGCTTCGAGGACACCATCCGCGCCGCGATGATGGCGGGGAACGATCTGGTTATGATTTGCCACCGTGTCGAATTGGTGGAGCAGGCCCGCGAAATCCTGACCACGGTGGAGCGTCCTGTGTTGGAGGATGCCCTCGACCGGGTCGAACGCACCAAGCGCCGCCTTGCCGGACCCTACGAATGGTCCTTGGATGGATTCCAAGCCATCGACCGTGAAATTTGGAACCTGCGGGTCGACACCCTTGGCGCAGAGCGCGCCGCCATCCTCAGTGTTGAAGATGGCAAACGCTCCCCGGTTGAACTTTACTGACCTCTCTTGCTTCCCACAGAAAAACGACACCATGCTGCCTGTCATCGAAAAGCTTCTCATCGTCCAGGATCGCGACACCAAACTCCGTGCGCTCCACAAAGATCTGGAACGGGTTCCCGTCGAGGAACAGAACTGCCGCGACCGGATGAGTGACGATGAAAAAAAGGTCGCCGCAGCCAAGGCCGCGCTGCAACTGGTGGAAGTCGCGATCAAAAATCTAGAACTCGATATCGGGACCCGTCGGCAATCCATCACCCGGATGAAGACGCAGCAGTATGAAACCCGGAAAAACGAGGAATACACTGCCCTCGGTCATGAGATTGTCCGTTATGAAAAGGAGATCTCCCAGTTTGAGGACCAGGAAATCGATCTCCTCGACAAAGCAGAAACGGCCAAGAAAGCCTTGAATGAAGCGGATGCCCGTCGCAAGTCGACCCAGATTTTGGTCAACGAGGATCTCGCAAAATTGGCGGAACGGAAGACCAACGTCGAAAGCCAAATCGCGGAAATTTCCGCCGAGCGGGCAGCGCTTGCGTCCGTGGTTGAGCCGGAGGTGCTCGATGCCTACGACCGGATTTCCCAGCGCAAGGGGGAGGCGGTCGTCGCTTTGGAGGACGGTCAATGCAAAGGCTGCCACATGAAGGTGGTCAAATCCACGGTGGTCGAGGCCAAGGCGGAAAAAATCCTCGCCCACTGTGAAAACTGCGGACGCCTGATCTATTACGCGGGTTAGGCGGAGGTCTCCTCCAATCCCTTTTGTCAGGGGCAGGAATTCTTCCCACCTCTCGGCTCTCCGTGTATAGTGTGGTTTTCTCCGAATGACCACTCTCATCATCAAGCCCCGCGCTCGCATCTTTCACGGACATGACTGGGTCTACAGCACGGAGATTCAAAAGGTGGCCGGCGAAGCCGTCGCGGGTGATGTGGTGGCGCTGAAGGATCACCGCAACCGGCCTCTTGGCACCGCGATTTACAATCCCCACTCCCAGATCGTGGCGCGTCGATTTTCCCGGCGCAAACAGGATCTGGATGCCGACTTTTTCTTCCGCCGCTTGGAACGGGCGCTCTCCGTGCGGGAAGCCATGCACTTTCCTGAGCCGGTCTACCGCCTTGCCTGGAGCGAGGCCGATGGATTGCCGGGTGTGATCGTGGACCGTTACGGGGATTTGTTGGTTGTCCAGACCCTCACCGCGGCGATGGATCAGCGGCGCCATTTGATCTCCGATGCCCTCCGGCAGCTGCTCAATCCCACCGGCATCGTGGAGCGCAATGATTCCTCGATCCGGGTCGCCGAGCAATTGCCGCCCCGCGTCGGAATGCTGCATGGGGACGAGGTGGCACCGTTTAATGTCGAAGTGGCCGGCATCCGTCAGAAGGTGGATCTTCTGACCGGTCAAAAAACCGGACTGTACCTCGACCAGATTGACAACTACGCCGCCGTTGCCCGATTGGCCCCGGGAAGACGGGTGCTGGACTGCTTCTGCAACCAGGGCGGTTTCGCCCTCCACTCCGCGAAGGCCGGTGCTGCCTCTGTCAAGGCGGTGGACATCAGTGAAACGGCCATCGCGCAGGCCCGGGAAAATGCCGCCACCAATGGTCTGACCATCGATCTGGAGCAGGTCAACGCGTTTGATTATCTCAAAAAAGGATCTTCAGAGGGGGAGGAGTATGATCTGATCATCCTGGATCCGCCATCTTTTACGAAGAACCGGAAATCCCTCCAGGATGCGCTTCGGGGCTACAAGGAAATTCACCTCCGGGCCCTGAAAATGCTGAGCAAAGATGGCATCCTCGCGACGTTCTGTTGCTCCCACCACGTCAGCCGCGAGGACCTTCTCCAGGTGATGCGCGAAGCTTCTGTCGATGCCCATCGCTTGGTCCGCCAATTGGCGATCCACAGCCAGCGGCGGGATCATCCGGTGGTGCCAACTCTGCCGGAAACCGAATATCTCAAAGGATTCACGTTCCAAGCGATGGCGGCCTGGTGAACGAGCGACAGCAATTGTTCCTCCTTTGGCGGACCCACTGGAGGGTGGTTTGGCGGAGATTGCTGCATCTCTGTGGTTCCCGACGCCTCACCGCGGCGACGCTTGCCGTGGCTTTGTTGGGATACATGGTGGGCGCCTACGAGCTTTTCCGTCAGGGGTTGATCTACCTCGGTCGGATGCCGGGAGCCTCGGGTATTTTGACCGACCGGTTACTGCACATCGCTTTTTTCTGTCTCTTTTTCATGCTGGCGTTTTCGACGGCAGTGACCGCCTACATTTCCCTGTTCCGATCCCGGGAGACCTCCTGGCTGTTCGGATTACCCCTAACCCACCGGGTCATCTTTCTCTGGAAGGTGATTGAAACCGCTCTCTACACGGGGTGGGGGCTTTTGATGCTATCGGCTCCTTTGTTGTTGGCCTTCGCCCATCACCGGGGGGCGGGATTGGGATTCTATCTGAAGTCGGGACTTGGCATGGTCCTGTTCATGGTGGTGGCCTGCCTGGGAGCGGGGTGCGTGCTTCTCCTCTTGGTGCGGTGCGTGGGGCGGCGGCAACTCCGCTGGGGCATGGTCCTGGTCGCCGGGATAACGGTTTCCTGGTTGGTTCGGGAGTATTTCCATTCTGTCAAAATCGTGGAGCACAGCACCGAAAGCATCTCCCTGGCCGTCCAGGGGGTCCTCCGGCACACAGAGGTCACCACCCATTGGGGGTTGCCGAGCACCTGGTTGGCCGAGGGAGTGTCCCGATGGAGTTTGCCGTTCCGCCGTCAGGGGGAAATGCTCAATGGAACCCTCCTGCTCAGTCATGCGCTTTTGGGAGCACTCTGTGCTTCCTTGCTGGGCAAGTGGTTGTTTTTCGATGCGTGGAACCGCACCGTTCAGAGGGAAGCGGCGATCATACCGGGCGCCGACCAATCCGGGCGCAGCTACACTCTGTGGCAGTCCCGCAAGTCCACTTCTGCCTGGACCCCTTTCTGGGCCATCACCAGAAAGGATGTCGTGACCTTTGTGCGGGAGCCTTCCCAATGGGTCCAGTTCGCGCTCGTGTTTGGGCTGCTGGGTCTTTACGCGTTGAATATCAGACGATTCAATCCCAATCTGGAGGCTCCGCGGGATGTCGTTCTGATTGCGAGTTTCAATGTGGCGGCGTGTGCCTTCGCCCTGTCGACCCTGACGACACGGTTCGTCTATCCTCAGTTCAGTTTGGATGGAAGGCGTCTCTGGATTCTCGCGATGGCTCCGATCCGGTTGGAGAAGCTGGTCCTGCAGAAATACCTGTTGGCAGTAGGATTTACGGGATCCATCGCCTGCATCATTCTTTTCCTGTCCGGCCGTTCCCTCCATCTTCCCGCTTCTGAAGTCATGTGGTATGTCCTCACGATGGCCTTTCTGGCCATTGGATTGAATGGCTTGGCCGTTGGGTTGGGAGTGGTTCTACCAAATGTGTCGGAGACCAATTCGGCCCGGATCGTGTCTGGATTTGGAGGCACGGTTTGCCTGATTGCGAGTGTGATTTATGTGGTGGGCATCATCGGACTGGCCGTGGTGGGGCGGTTTGCGGTTTTTGGGCAGAACCGCTGGCCGGAGGGGCTGGCCACCACCCCGGAAGCCCGTTGGAGTTTGGTGGGAATGGTGCTCATGGCTTCGGCTGCGGCCCTTGTCCCGACGTGGTTGGCAAAAAAGAGATTAAAAAAGCTGGAAATATCATCGAATATGGAATACTAATACACCTTATCTAATTCAATCGTAGCCATGTCCACTCACACTGCCGCCAGATTTATCGACGATGAGGACGATGTGGTCATCCGTTTCGACGATGACGAGTTTTCCACAGGGGGATTGCCAGTGCCAACTCAGGGGCACCCGGGCAGGTCCTCTGCCGCACCGCTTGTTCCGGTCCGTCAGTCCCTGCAAGCCGTTCCTGTTATGGGTTTGGATGATGAGGTTCATGATGCCGAAGAGGAAATCGAGCAACTCCGGCAGCGTCAGGAGCGTCTCCAGCGCCAAAAAATGGAGTTGGAAGAAATGAGCCGTCGCCGGGAGGATTACGAGCAGGCCCGGGCGGATGTGGAAGAAAAGCTGCTCCGCTACGTCGGCGGCTTGGAGAAGGAAATCATCGAGGCCAAGAAGTGGGCCACTGACTGTGCCGACCTTCGGGATATTTTGGAGCACCATCTCTGCACAGTGCGGAGCCAGCGTTCGGATAGCTGGCAGCGCGGAGAGCAGCGTGAGCGAATCGGCATGGCGATGCGCGAAATCGAGACCGCCCGGGCGGAGATCGTCAATGGCGGCGAAATTTTGAAGAGCCTGCAAAAGGCCCGCGGCGGACGTGCCGTGATCAAGCCGCTGCGCGCTTCCGTGGAAGACAGTGAGTTTTTAATGTGGTTCAAGCGGGGCATCGCTTTCACCATGCCAGCCATCCTCTTTGCGACGGTTGTCATGGTGATCTATGCCTTGTTTGTATGATGCCGAAGGGCAAGGGCAGAAACGTCAACTCAAGAGGAGGGGTTAATCATGAGCCGTCGTGATTCTGATGAGTTTTTTTATGAAGTGACCAGCCGCATTCCGGGGGGCGCAAAAGGGAAGAAGGTGGTTCCCAAGGTCGCCGGATTCCTGAAAAAATCGGGAGCGGCTGCGCCGACGCAACGCAAAGCGGTGTCGCAGACTGTTCCATCCGGTCGCAGTGGCCGGAATGGAGCAGGCACGAAAGATGTCGGACGTCTTCTGGAAGAAGAAGCCCGAATGGTTGAGCAGCGCATTGCGGAGCTCAAAGCCAAATCCGCGCGGGAAAAGCGGGCCAAGGAAAAACGGGATCAGTTCAAAAACTTCATTCCGCCTCCCGAACACCGCTACCATGCATCCATGGGAGGAATGCCACATGCCGGGCGGAACCGGCGCGAGGAATTGGAGGAGCGAAATCATCACGCCCTCCGCTTTCTGATGCTGTTTGCGATCGTTTGTGGATTGCTCTGGTGGCTGCTACATTCCACCGCTGCGTAGCGGGAGTCAGATAGGGCGGGCACGGTCCCCCGGCGGCATTCCGGA
This sequence comes from Verrucomicrobiales bacterium, assembly GCA_020852405.1. Lineage (GTDB taxonomy): Bacteria > Verrucomicrobiota > Verrucomicrobiia > Verrucomicrobiales > DEV007 > JACKQE01. Next base: position 2,860 of record JADZAX010000033.1, on the reverse strand, counting down.
ATGTCGTCATTGAAGAGCGGATGCCAGCATGCCAGATTGGGGGCAGATGATGACTCCACTTTCACGTCGCGCCTTTCTTCGTGGAACCGGGGTATCCCTGTCCCTTCCATTTCTGGAAGCGATGACGCCCTCACTGGGGCGGACCGCTGAGGCGACCGTTCCCAAACGCATGGTGGCCATCTGCACGTCACTAGGCGTGTATGGTCCGGCTTTTTTCCCCTCCAAACCAGGCCGGGAATATGAGTCCACTCCTTATTTGGAGCCCCTACAGGACCTGAGAGATCGATTCTCCGTGCTTTCTGGGCTTTCCCATCCCGATCAATCTGGCGCCAACGGGCACACGTCCGAAATGACCTGGCTGACCACGGCGAAGCATCCGGGATTGGGAGGATTCCGGAACACCATTTCGATCGACCAGTTGGTGGCCGAGAGGATTGGTTTTGAAACCCGACTGCCGTCATTGGTGTTGGGGACCGGTGGCTCCAGCCAAAGCTACACCCGCAGCGGAGTCATGATTCCGGCCGAAACCAAGCCCTCCAAAGTTTTTGCCCGTCTTTTTCTGGATGGAACTCCCGAAGAGATCCAAAGCCAACTGCGGAAACTGCATCAAGGTCGCAGCATCATGGACACGGTGCAGGATGAAGCGGCGAGAATCGGGAAACGCGTCGGGAGTGCGGACCGGGATAAATTGGATGAGTATTTCACCTCGGTTCGGGAAATGGAAATCCGGTTGGAGAAAGCCGAAGAGTGGGTCCAGCGGCCGAAGCCCAAGGTCGCGGCAAAACCGTTTCAGGACATCACCAACGAATCCGACCTGATCGGTCGCATGCGGCTTCTCTTCCAACTCGTTCCATTGGCCCTCCAGACGGATTCCACCCGGCTCGTGACCATCCTCATCACCGGTCGCAATGACGTGCCGGTGGTCCCTGGTGTGACGATCGACCATCACAATCTCTCCCATCACGGTCAGGATCCGGGAAAGATCGACCAACTCAAACGAATTGAACTGGCCGAATTCAAAGCTTTTGGGGATTTTCTGAGGGAGCTCGCCGGCAAGTCGGAGGTAGGCGGCAATCTGCTGGATTCCACCATGGTGCTCTATGGCAGCAATCTCGGAAATGCCAATTCCCACAACTCCACCAATCTACCCCTTCTTCTCGCGGGGGGAGGGTTCACGCATGGGCAACACCTTGTCGCCGGGCAGGAAACCAACAACGTTCCACTGGCCAATCTGTTTGTCCAAATGCTGCAAAAAATGGGGCAGGAGGTGGATTCATTCGGTTCCAGCTCCTCCTCCAGTGTCCCTGGTCTTGAGAGCTGATCCTCAACCGGAGCTCAGGAGAACCGGAGATCTTCGGAGGCTCCCATTCACCGGGGCTGGCGACTGGCTTTCGCGGGAGACTGGGTTTTGCGTGATCCCTTCCTCAGAACCGCCTTTTTTGTCTCGCAATTCCTTTTGGGACAGGGTATCTATCCCATCAACATGAACCCCAAGGGCACCTTACCGCTGCCTCCCGAGTTGGAGGAAAAGTTGGCCCACTACCGGCGCCAGGTCTGGATTGTGAAGCTCGCAGAGGGGGCGTTTGCGGCCCTTTTCGGGCTGGCCGTGAGCTATCTTCTTGTATTGGGCCTCGATCGCGTCATGGAGACGCCGGGCTGGCTGAGAGGGCTTTTGCTGACGGCTGGGGTTGCCGGATTTGGGATCGGGCTCCCGCTGAAATGGCATCGTTGGGTTTGGCGTCAGCGCCGCTTGGAGGATGCGGCCCGACTCTTGCGCCGTCGGTTTCCCCGGCTCGGGGATCAGCTTCTTGGCATTGTGGAGCTGAGCCACAGCGAAGCCGGTGTCGGCGAGGGGCGCAGTGAGGCGCTGGTGCGGGCCGCCATGGCGCAGGCTGCCAAGTCGGTTGAAGGACGTGATTTTTCCGATGCGGTGCCCGCTGCCCGCCACCGTCGATGGGGATGGATTGCCGCAGCCGGCTGCGGCGTGATTCTTTTGGCCGGACTGCTGGTGCCCCCGGCGGCCCGCAATGCCATGGTCCGATGGGTGGCTCCGTGGAAGGATGTGGATCGGTTCACCTTCGCCCGGATTGAACCCGTGCCGCGGCGCTGGGTAGTTCCGTATGCCGAGCCCATCGATCTCAACGCCCAACTGCAGAAAGACACGGATTGGTCGCCCTCCGGCGGAACTGCCAGAGTGTCTGGCCAGCCCAAGGTGACGGCGGGTCTTGAGAAAGGCGGGTATGAATTCGCCTTGCCGCCTCAAAAGTCAGAAGCTCTTTTGAAGCTCAGCATCGGTGATGTCCGTGAGCGGGTTGAAGTCATTCCGACACGCCGACCAGAACTCAAAACTCTCCAGGCGCGACTTCATCTCCCGGAATATCTGCAGTATCAGACCGAGCCGGAAATCGAAGCCCGCGGGGGCTCCATCACGGTGTTGCGAGGCGCGGAGACCGCTTTCACCCTGACGGCAAGCCGGCCACTCTCCAAAGCCACGATGGATGGGATTGCCCAACGGGTGGAGGGGGATCAGGTCAAGACGGGGGCCGTGGCAGTCCAGGACGATGGAGAGCGCGTCTTCCTCTGGGAGGATGCCGATGGCCTCAGTGCGCGGGAACCGTTGCGATTGAAGGTGCGGGCCGTTGACGACTCCGCGCCCGAGGTGGTGGCACGTCGCGAAACTCTGGAACAGGTGGTCTTGGAAAACGAAGTCGTTTCCTTCGACATCGAGGTGCGGGACGATTTTGGCATCAAACGCGCGGGACTGGAATGGACCGGAGCGGATCCCTCCCTCGCGCCGGACCAGCAGGTCCACGGTGACAAGGTGGCGGCAGCGGGTGGTCCGGAGCAAAAGGCGATCACC
>JADZAX010000032.1 GCA_020852405.1 Verrucomicrobiales bacterium | reverse complement strand
GTGTCCACTTCGTAGTCGACCATGCTCGCCGGATCCGCTTTCGCAAAAGTCATCACTTCGCCGGTCGGTCGCTTCCTGGTTTTGTGGAAGGTCTCCAAGGTGGCGAAAACAGACTCCGCTTTGGCTCCCAGAATGAATGAAACGGCATCAATCCAATGGGTGCCAATGTCGCCCACGGCACGGAGTTTGCCTCCCTCGCTGGATTGAAGGCGCCAATTGTAATCGGTCTCCTCTAGCAGCCAGTCCTGAAAAAAGTGTCCCTGGACGTGGATGATCCGTCCGAGATCCCCCCGGGCCACCAGGGCGCGCATTTGAAGGACCGCTGGAAAGAATCGGCACATGTAATTCACCGCAAAGACCCTGTCCGAGGCCTCCGCCGCGGCGACCACCCTCGCGGTGTCCTCGCTGGTCATGCCGAGCGGTTTTTCGCAGATGACATGCTTGCCGGCGGCCAGCGCGGCCAGAGACTGCTCGACGTGGACTTTATTCGGGGAGGTCAGGTGCACCACATCCACATTGGGGGAGCGGAACATCGCGTCACAATCATAGTCGCCGTAGACTTCAGGGATGCCCCAGAGATCGGCCAAAGCCCGGGCATTTTTGGTCGAACCACAGATCGCGGTGACCTGGATACCCAGACGTTTTAACGCTTCGATGTGAACGGGGCCGATGAATCCGGTGCCCACGATACCGGCCCGGAGATGATGCAGAGGAGTCATTGGGAGTAAAAGGGAAGGGTGGTTTCAGCGCAGGAGCTCCGGGTAATGCAATTGGGCCATCGTCCGGCAACGGGCCATGACATCGGAGGTCAGCGCGCAGGTCAGGACTTCATCGAGCATCGTCCGGCACTCGTCGGAGTGGAGGCGGGACACCGCCCGACGAACCCTGAGGAGCTGGGCGGCACCGACGGACAGCTCATCGACCTCCGCACCGATGAGGAGCGGTGTCAGGAGCACGTCGCCCGCCATTTCGCCGCAAATGCCCACCCAGATGCCATTGCGGTGGGCGGCGGAGACGACATCACGGATCAGCCGCAGCACGGCCGGATGCCCCGGCTGGTAAAGGGCGGCCACCCTTTCGTTGACACGGTCGACGGCCAGGGTGTATTGCACCAGATCGTTGGTGCCGATGCTGAAAAAGTCGACTTCCTTGGCGATTTGGTCCGCAATGAGAGCGGCGCTGGGAATTTCGATCATGGCTCCCACCTCGATGCCGCGGTCATAGTCGATACCCGCCACATCAAAGTCGTGTTTGACCTCATTGAGGAGTGTGATGGCTTCGCGAACTTCGTTCAAACAGGAAACGAAGGGAAACATGATCCGGACTTTTCCCCGGGCGCTGGCCCGTAGAATGGCCCTGAGCTGGGTTTTGAACATTTCGGGCTGGGCCAGTGAGAGACGAATGCCGCGCCAACCAAGGAAGGGATTGGGTTCGGGCTCGTCAAAAAGTTCCGGCCACAATTTGTCCCCTCCGATGTCGAGTGTGCGGACAATGACGCCGTGGGGGTGCACCGCCTCGGCGACTTCCCCGTAATTCTCCGCCTGACGGTCCTCGCTGCGGAGTTCCTCGGCATTCAGGTAGAAAAACTCCGTGCGATAAAGCCCGATTCCTTCTGCTCCCTGTTCCTTGACCTGGGGCAGTTCGGAGGTGAATTCGATATTGGCCGCAAGGACGATGCGACGGCCATCGGCGGTGACGGTCTCGAGGTCGCGCAAGGAGCGCAGGTCCGCGTCGACAATGCCTTCCTCGGCTGAAAACCGGGCATACTGTGCCAAGGTCTCCGCGCTGGGATTGACAATGAGAAGTCCGTGGTAACCATCGAGAAGGACATCATCCCCCGGGTGAACGACATCCTCCAGGTCGTGCAGGGCGACCACTGCGGGGATGTTGAGTGAACGTGCCACAATGGCGGAATGGGACGTCGGACTGCCCGCTTCTGTCGCAAAGCCCAGGATCAGATCACGGTTGAGAGTGGCCGTGTCGGAAGGCGTCAGGTCGTGGGTCAGCAGGATGGAGGGCTTTCCGGGATGAATGCCAGGGGGCCCTTCACCGGGTTCCGGGCTCCGGAGATTGCGGAGGACCCTGCTGGCGACATCCTCGATGTCGATGGCCCGCTCCCTCAAATAGGGATCCGCGATGCGCCGGAGAGATTCGATGTAGCGCTGGGAGACTTCAAAATAGAGCCGGTCCACCGAGCGTTTCTCCATTTCCAGCAGTCGCAGGACCTCATCTAGGACGGTGGAGTCTTCCAGAACCAGAAGGTGGGCATCAAAAATACCGGCATGTTCGGCTCCCAAGGTAGACTCGATTTCCTGCTGGAGGGCGCGGATCTGCTCCCTGGTGCGGGTCAGGGCCTCGTGGAATCGGGCCTTTTCCTTAGGAACCATGCTTCGCGGGATCGTCCGCGACTCCGGTTCCTCAAAATCGGTGGTCCGCAGATAGGCGGTGGCGCGGACAATGCCCGGAGATACCCCGGTGCCTTGCAGGCGCTTTTCAACTGGTTGCTCGGTTTCTGATCCCATGCGGCACGCCGATATTACCAGATGCCCGGCCCTGCGCAAGCGATGGGAATGCCGCAGTTCAACCCGGGAACCCGAAAATCCCGGTTTTTCAAGGAATCCGGGTCAGGGATCCATCCGGAATCCACTGTCGACCAAGGCGCCCAGACTGGCCAAGGCTTCCATTTCGTCTTCCCCTTCAGCGGAGATATGAATCACGGAGCCGTGCTCGGCGGCCAACAACATGATGGCCATGATGCTCTTGCCATTGGCATTCTCATCGTCCTTGCTCACCCAGATTTCACTGCGAAAACGGTTTGAAATTTTCACAAACATCGCGGCTGGCCTGGCATGCAGGCCTTCCTTGTTGACGATGGTGAAGTCTTTTTCGACCATGGGGAAGGGTAGTCGGGCGGGCTCTGAAAAGGGAGTCAGGAAACCGTGGTGCGGCGCTCGCTCATCATTTTCAGCAATTTTTTGTTGAATTCATCGGCCGTATCATGGCCCAGGCTTCTCAGTTTTTGATCCAGGGCTGCCACTTCCACCAATTGTGCCATGTCCCGCCCAGCGGCTACGGGTAGCTCGATATGGGGAATTTTCAAGCCCAGCATGGGGTAATACTTTTTTTCGATGCCCAAGCGCTCAGGCTCAGGCAGTTCGGAGGCTGGTTTGAGGGTCACCACCAGATCCAGACGTTTTTCTGTCCGGAAAGTGCCCACGCCAAAGAGCAGGGCCACATTGATGATCCCCAACCCTCTTACTTCCATGTGGCAACGTCCCAGCTCGGGAGCATTCCCCACGATTTCACGTCCTTCGACATTCCGGAATTTGACCATGTCATCGGAAACCAGACTGGCCCCGCGGGAGATCAGGGAGAGCACGGTCTCGCTTTTTCCGACCCCACTGGCGCCGCGGACGAAGATGCCAATGCCCATCACGTCGACCATGCAGCCGTGTTCGCTGGAGGTGGGGGCGAAATCCCACTCCAACCGGACCGTGGCGGCATTGATGAATTTCATCGTGGCCATGCTGGTCTCAAAAACGGCGATGTTGTATCGGTTTGCGATGTCCACCAACCCCCGCTGCAAGGGCTCTCCCCGGCTCACAACAATGCAGGGAATGTTGCGTTTGCAGAGGGAGGCAAAACGCTGCCGCTGGGCATCCGGCGTCAGATTCTTCAAATAGGATCTTTCCGATTTTCCCAGCACCTGGATGCGTCGGTAAGCGAAATACTCAAAGAAATCCGCCAGGGCCAATCCGGGACGGTTCACGGTCGGTTCCGGGATGGGTCGGTCTAATCCCACCCGGCTGCCCAGGAGGTGAAGTCTCAGCTCCTTGCCATGCCGCTCGTAAAACTCACCCACCGAAACCATCGGGGATACGCTAGGCTTGCCGGGGCGCTTTCGGTCTTCTGGCATGGGGAGGCGCTGGATCGGGGAATCAAGCCTCGGCCCGAGGAGCCGATTGAGGTTCGATGACTCCGTAATCTCCGTCTTTGCGTCGGAAAAGGACGCTCAGGTGGCCGTTTCCGGCGTTGGTGAAGACGACGAAGTTCCGTTCGCTGAGTTCCATATCCATGATGGCTTCTTCTGGAAAAAGATTCCGGATGGGATATTTCTCCTCGTGAATGATCAATGGAACGACTTCTTCCTTTTCGTCTTCCGGGAAATTCTGGCTGTAGACAGTCTCGTGCAACAATTTGGTTTCCCCCCGTTTGGGCCGGTGGGACTTCAACATGCGGGTCTTGTGCTTCCGCATGCGGCGGGCGATTTTGCTGATGGTCTCATCAATCGAGGCATACATGTCACTGGTTTCCGTGTCGGCCTCGATGGTGATGTGGTTCGCGCAATGGAGAACGATTTCGGCGATATGGCGGTATCCCTCCACGTCGAGGAGCACTTTGGCCTCGATAATTTTGGGATAGTCTAGGTGAAGACCTTCCACCTTCTTCTGGGCATATTCGCGCATGGCCTCGGTGACGGAAACGTGACGGCCGGTGACAGTGATGGGGAGGTTGACGTTGGCTACCTGCATGGTTTGTGGTTGGGTTGGGGGTGAGTATGTAGGGCTAAAGAAAAAGTGGGTTTCCTGCTGCTGCAACTGTTGCTGAGGGGGCTTCCGAGGATCACATGGAAAAGTGTTCGCCCAGATATAGCTCCCGACTCACGGGGTCGTTGATGAGGTAATCCTGGGTGCCTTCGCGGAGGACGCGGCCTTCAAAGATGAGGTAGGCCCTGTCCACGATGTGAAGCGTTTCGCGGACATTGTGGTCGGTAATGAGAATCGCCAGTCCCGACTCCCGAAGGTCACAAATGATGTCCTGGATTTCTCCGACCGCGATGGGGTCGACCCCGCTGAACGGTTCATCCAGCATGAGCAAGCTGGGTTCCGTGACAAGAGACCGGGCGATGGTGAGACGGCGTTTTTCGCCTCCCGAGCAAGTCAGCGCGGTATTCTTGGCAATGTGCTCGATGCCAAACCTCTGCAGCAGATGCTGGCACCGCTCCCTGCGCTCTGTTTTGCTGATGGTGAGGGTTTCCAACACTGCCATGATGTTTTGTTCCACGGTCAGTTTTCGGAAAATGGATTCTTCCTGGGGAAGATATCCCATTCCCAGACGGGCTCTCTCGTACATCGGGCGGCAGGTCACATCGTGACCTTCGAAGAGCACCGTGCCGTCGAAGGGGGGGACCAGGCCGACGATCATGTAGAAGGTGGTGGTTTTACCCGCTCCGTTGGGCCCCAGCAAGCCCAC
>JADZAX010000031.1 GCA_020852405.1 Verrucomicrobiales bacterium | reverse complement strand
GCAGCGGGAGGCGTAGCTGGGGCGGCAGCGGGAGGCGTAGCTGGGGCGGCAGCGGGAGGCGTAGCTGGGGCGGCAGCGGGAGGCGTAGCTGGGGCGGCAGCGGGAGGCGTAGCTGGGGCGGCAGCGGGAGGTGCCGCAGCAGCAGCTGCTGGCGTTCCCGGAACTGGTGTGGAGGAAGCCTTGGGGCTTTTCGCAGCCAAGGATCCGACCACAGATTTCATCGCAGAGGCAACCTTGTCAGGAGCCACCAAAGAGGCCTGCTCATCAGACAGTGTGGTGTAGTTATCGGTCCGCAGTTCAGCGCGCTTATCCATCACCGCATCTGGAATGGATTCATCACGGTTCCCAGTGATGACGAGCATCAGCCAAGTAGCGATGCCAAAACTGGCGAAAGCAACAAAACCAGCCACGATGGCGCGGAAGCGGTTTTCTGCGGAGTTATTGGTAACCGTGCTCATAACAAATTTCGTCTTGATCCAGCCTCAGTTTGTCAGGTTCAGGGATTCGTCCAGACGCGGGTCGCGGCAGGGATACAAACTCCCCTGCCCCAAATTCCGGAGGACAAAGTAGCAGAAAATTCCACCGACCGCGAGGAATGCCAGAACATCGGTGATCCAAGCATACGGCACCAAGAGTGACTCCCCACCTGACAAGGAGGGACCACGCTCCGGAATGACGACGTAATACAAATCAAAGAAATGCATCGCAAGATTCCACAATGCCGCTGCGGCAATCCAGGTCATGTTTTTCTTCATCGCCCGGATCAGGAGGAACACAAAAGGAAGGAAGAAGTGACCGGCCACAAGGAATACCTTGGCATAAAGGTTCCACCCGTCCGAATTGCGAAGGAGGTAGAATTTGGTCTCTTCGGTCATGTTGGCATACCAGATGAGGACGAACTGGCTGTAAGCGATGTATGCCCAGAAGATCACGAAGACATGCATCAGCTTGCCCATGATGTGATAATGCTCAGCATTGACCACCTTGAGCAAGTGTCCGGAACGCTGCAAACCGACGAGGAGAATGATCAGGAAAGCCATGCTGTTCAGGGCGGCTCCAGCGAACAGATAAACGCCCCACATGGTGGAAAACCAGGTGTAATCGAGGGCCATCAGCCAGTCGAACATGAGGAAGGTCCATGAGACGGCAAACAAAGGGAGAAAGCCGCAGCTCCACTTTCTCATGAGACGAAACCACTTCCCGGCGTTGGCAGCATCACTGTCCGACCGGAGAGACCAGGAACGCAGAAGGTAGATGATTCCCGAAAGTGCGATGCCGAACATGAAATACCGGAAATACCAAAAGCCAGGATTGAGGTAACCTCTTTTGGATGCCAGCACGGGGGAGGCATGCTTGAAATGTTCCGCTTCTGCTTCATCCTCGACTTCGTTTTGGACGGGAGCCTTGCTAGGATCCGCCTCTTTGAGACGCTCCTGCGAGGCTTCGGCAGCGGCCATTTCAGCTTCGATTCGGACCTTTTCGCCCGGCTGCGCCTTCTCCAAACCAGCACTCCATTCCTTTTTCCTGGCGTCCAGTGCCAATTGCCCGGCATCGATGCCCGACTTCATTTCTTCAAACTTTTTCCGGACGACGTCCTCTTTCTGAACAGCCCACTCTTCGTTGACCCGATGGGTTTCCGGAAACCATTCCCAAAGGGCATCACGGATGCCAGGGATCATCACAATGGGAAGAGCGAGAACAAACAAAGCAGGAACGACACTGCCAACTGTTTCCATGAGCCGGCGGACCAGAACCCCCCAGCCCGAATTGGAGGCGTGATGAAGCAACGTCCAGAAAATGCAGCCAACAGACAAGGTGAGAAAATAGACGATGGCAAAAAGCCAGGAATAGGCCATGCCCTTCTGGAACTCACCCTTAGAAAGCAGAGCCACGATGATAAAAAGCAGCGTCGCCCCGCCACCAATGGTGGAGAAGAGCACGCGGATGGGCGCGGCCTTGGCGGAGTTGAGAATCTCCCCGGTTTTGTAATCTTCGGCTGACTTTAGCGCGCTCATTGAGAATGTCTACTGGGTGCGGGGCACTGCACAGTGGGTCTTGAGGAATGGTCGGTTGATTCGAAAACGGTCAGGGCTGTGCGGATTTTTGGAGAGCCCGCAGGTAGGAAACAATAGCCCATCGGTCACGGACAGCGATGGTGCCATTATAGGGGCCCATCAGGCCTTTGCCGTGGGTGATGGTCCAAAAAATCTGTCCATCAGGAAAGGCCTGAACGCGAGAGTCCAGCAGATTGGCGGTCGGCGGAATCGTCCAGTATTTGGAGACAATCCCCGCCCCGTTACCAGAAAGGCCGTGGCACATGGAGCAGTTGATTTTGAAGCGTTCCCGGCCACGCTCGATCAGCGCTTCGTCCACCGGATATTCTGTGGGAAATCCGTCGCCAAAATATTCCCCAATCATCCCCGTGCTGGCGTATTCGGGACCATGGGAGAAGGTGAATTCAGCAGGACCGCCGTCTCCTGCCACCGCAAAACCGATCGGCACCGTGCCAGCTACCGGTTTCCTGGAACCCGAGCCGTCGGCGAAAAACTCACTCGGCTTCTGAGTCTTGAGCTTGAACTGCCGATCCATGTCCGGAAAGATCTCGATGGGGCGGGAGGTGAACTTTTGTCCACGAAGGCCCACTCCGGCGAGAACCATCACGCCGAGAAGCATTACTATGAGAATAAACCAACGCATTGCAGAGTTTGTAATTTAATTGCCGACCGTTGCTCCTGGGAAATTCAGACCGGATCTTCCTCCACGGCTTCGATCCGCTTGGCGCCGATTTTTTCCAAAAAGGCCCGGGTGCCTTCGACGTCAAATTTACGGTTCCGGGATTCGATCACGAGAATGAAGCCATCGTCCGAGAATTTTTTGAAGAGTTCCGAGTTGAACAGAGGATGGTTCCACCTCGGCAACATGATCACGATGAGAAGACCGAAAAGGACGGAGAAAGCGGAGAAAAGAATGGTCAACTCAAAGAGCACCGGAAAGAAGGCCGGGATAGTGCTCAGATTGGCTGGCTTGCCCTGAACAATGGTGGGATACAGTGAACCCTGGGTGAAAAACTGGAGGAAAAGGGCGGTTAGAAATCCGGTGGTGCCACCGGCCAGAACCAAGGCAGAGAGCCAAGACTTGCCAAGCCCCATGGCATGGTCCATGCCATGCACAGGATAGGGCGTGTGAACATCCCAGCGCTTGAACCCTTCGTCGCGGACATGTTCCGCCGCATGGTAAAGTTCGGTCGCATTCTCGAACTCGGCCACGAAGGCAAAAGGAATCGGGCTGGTCTTGGTGTCGCTCACGGCAGGTTGACGCTTCTAAAATTCTCTGGTGTCCAAATTCATCCGCGATGCGCGGCGTTCCGGCGGGCCTTGATTTCTTCCCAATCGTGGTGGTGCGGATCTGATTCCGGGAGCACGCCTTTCACTTCGGAAATGGCAATGACCGGAAGGAAGCGGAGGAAAAGGAGGAAGAGAGAAAGGAAGAGGCCGAAGGTGCCAAGGAACATCCACTTTTCAACGATGGATGGCGAATAGAAACCCCATTGACCTGGAAGGAAGTCCATCGACACCGAGGTGGGAATGATGACGAAACGTTCGAACCACATCCCGGCATTGACGAAGTTGGCAATGATGAAAACGACCCAAAGATTTTTGCGCATTTTCGCAAACCAAAAAATCTGCGGGGAAATGACGTTGCAGAAGAACATGCAAAAATAGGCCCACGTGTAATGCCCACTCAGAATACGGAGGTGGAAGGCATCCTTTTCAAACTTGTTGGCGCCGTAATAACTGATGAACAACTCCATGATGTAGGCGTAGCCGACGATCGTTCCGGTCAGGAGGATGATCTTGGCCATGTTGTCAATGTGCTTCGGCGTGATCATGTCCTCCAACCCGTAGAGCTTTCTGACCGGAAGCATCAGGGTGAGAACCATGGCAAAGCCCCCGAACACCGCTCCGGCCACAAAGTACGGCGGGAAAATGGTCGTGTGCCAACCTGGAACGATCGAAGTGGCGAAGTCAAAGGACACGACCGAGTGCACGGAAAGCACCAGAGGCGTGGAGAGCGCCGCCAAAAGGAGATAGCCCATCTCATAATGGCGCCACTGGCGGTTGCCACCGCGCCACCCGAGGGCAAACAGGCCATAGAGAAATTTCCTCACCTTTGTCACCGCGCGGTCGCGCATGGTGGCGAGATCGGGAATCAAGCCGATATACCAGAAGATGACTGAGACTGTGAAGTAGGTGGAGACGGCAAAAACATCCCACAGAAGAGGACTCTTGAAGTTCTGCCAGATCGCGTTGGCATTCGGCACCGGCGCGAGGAACCAGACCATCCAGAAACGTCCCACGTGGAAGCCTGGATAAATCCCGGCACAAACCACGGCAAACAGTGTCATCGCCTCAGAGGCGCGGTTGACCGAAGTTCGCCATTTTTGCCGCGTCAGGAACAGAATCGCTGAAATCAATGTGCCGGCGTGACCGATACCGATCCAGAACACGAAATTGACAATAGCCCAACCCCAAGCAACGGGCTGATTATTCCCCCAGATCCCGACACCGGTGGAAACGAGGTAAACCAGAGTAAAGCCCAGCACTCCAGCGAGCAGAACCGACGGAACAAAAAGAATCCACCAGATCAAAGGCTGACGGTTTTCCACGATTCCGCAAATACGGTTCGTGATCCAGCTCATGGAACGGTTGTTCAGCACCAAAGGCTCACGGGCGATCCCCTCCTGATCGGATGGATGCACGTTGTGCTCGGCGTTGGTCACTGTTTGAGACATCGAAACGGCTGGTTAAAAATGGTCGGTTAAACGAAGGTTTTCAGTGCATCTTGGCCGTGACCGTTCCCACGCGGTCCGCTCCCGGCATCTTCATGTTGGGATTCTTGACCCGAGCCAGATAACTGGTGCGGGGGCGTGTGCCGACATAATTGAGCAACTGGTAGTTCCGAGGATTGTCCTTGAGCGCGAGAATGTCATCACCTTCCGCTTTGAGATTGCCGAAGACAATCGATCCCGCCGGACAGGCATCCTGACAGGCGGTGGTCACGCTGTTGGCTGGCACTTGAACTCCTGCCGAATCCCGGGCTTTTGCTTTGGCCGCCACCTTCGCGGTCGTGATGCGCTGCACACAATAGGTGCATTTTTCGATCACCCCGCGCATGCGGACCGAGACGTTGGGATTTTTCTGCAACTGCTCGGTCGTGGTGGCGCGTCCGGTCGGACTGGCCAGAGGACCGCGATAGAGCTCGTCCAAAGGACGCTTGTTGAAATCGAAGTAGTTGAACCGCCGCGCCTTGTAGGGGCAGTTGTTCGCGCAGTAGCGGGTGCCAATGCAACGGTTGTAGGTCATCGCATTGAGACCATCACCGGTATGGACAGTGGCATTGACCGGGCAAACCGTTTCACAAGGAGCCGATTCACATTGCTGGCAAGCGAGCGGTTGCGAGATCATCTCAACCTGGTCGTCATCAACCCGGCGACGTCCAGGACGGTCTCCTTCGGTCTTCGCATCCAAGCTGAATCGCATGCCCATGTCGGACACGGTCTGGGAATCAAATGGCGATGTGAAATAACGATCCATCCGAATCCAAGCCATTTCACGCCCGCGAATCACCTGGTCTTTTCCGACGATGGGAATGTTGTTTTCCGCCTGACAAGCCACGGTGCAGGCAGAACAGCCAATGCAACTGTGCAGGTCGATCGTCATCGCCCACTGGTGGTCGGGATCTACGCGGAATTCGTGCCCCTGAATGGTCAGGGAAGAGGAATAGGCCTCCCCCGTTTCGTAATTGGGCCCGACCTTGAAGGAAAGGTTTTCTGGAGCGTGCGCATCCATCCCCTGATGGGAGGCCCACTTCTTTTCGGCTTCATGCTCCGATTTAAGGGCCGTCTCGTGGGCAACCAGCGTGTTTTCCCGCACAATGGCCCGTCCTTCCATGCTGTAATGCTCGGAGGTCAGGGCGAGCTGATGGGTGAAACCAGTCTTTTTGAGGGTGACCCCCTGGGTGAACAACGGATGCGCCATCACTTGCAAAGGCGCGATATTTGTCCCCACCCCTTTGGCCACGCTTCCCGTCGCCAGAGAGCCATAATAGCCCACAGCCAGAGCGATGGTGAATTCGGCCTGCCCGGGAGTGCGCAGCACCGGAACCGTAATGGAAACGGCTGATGCACCATTGCCCGCAGTGAGTTCCACGAGATCACCATCATTCAGGTCGAAGTGCTCGGAGAATTTCTGACTGATCAATGCCGCATTGTCCCAAGTCAGCTTGGTGATGGGATCAGGAATTTCCTGCATCCACCCGTTGTTGGCATAACGCCCGTCAAACGTGGAAGCGCTGGGCACGAAGTTGACCTCGATCGCATCCTGGTAAGGCATGTCCGGCAAGGAAATGGCACCCACCGCCGCCAACTTCGAGGCATCCACAGAGACAGCCGCTGCCTGGTGGGAAGTTCCTTTGGCAAAACCAACGCGGAGGGCCGCATTCCAAGATTTCTCAAAATCACCCGCAACAGCACCGGGAAGCTTGGCAAAGGTCGCCTTGACCGCCTTGAGAGCGGGATAGTCCTCGACTACCACAGGCGCGGCAGGATCTTTTTTGGCCGCAGGATCAACAGGCGCCTCAAGCAGCGAGATGAGGAAATCAATTTCCGACAAGCCGCCAAAAAGCGGGAGAATCATCGGCTGCACCACCGAAAGAACACCACTCTGGGTCCGCAGGTCACCCCATGACTCAAGGTAATGAGCACCTGGAACATGCCATTGAGCGGCTTGAGCGGTGAGATTCCACCGGGTGCCAAGATGCACCAGGTTTTCAATTTTGGCGAAGGCTTCGCCCAGCTTGAGGTCTCCGGGAGAGTCAAACACAGGATCGGTTTCACCCAGTGCAAAAAGGGTCTTGATCTTGCCTTCCGCGGCCTGTTTGACCAACTCGGAAATGCCGGGACGGCTTTTGGCGCCGGTTTGGAGGGTGGCCAGCGTGGCACCATAGGAACCCAAAGCCGAATTCATGGCCGCCACTAGAAGGTGAACTTCCTTGGAATGCCGGGAACCGGCCACCACAAGAGCCTTGCCCTTGCTGCCGGCAAGGTCCCTGGCCGCCTCACGAACCCAATCCGTGTTGAAAATGGCGGTGGGAATTTTCGCAGCCAAAGGGGCCACCAATCCGCCCAGCAGGGCGTCGCCGGTGATTTTTGCCACCTCCGAGGCAAAGACGACGGCAAACTTGCCAATTTGGCTCGAGGACAACCGGAGCCGATGGTCCGCCATTCCGCCCGTCAAGGTGAAGCCCGGCTCCACCGCATAGAGGCGGTTCATTCCATTCGGATTGCCTTCCACTTTCCGACCACGGGAGAACTCGCGCACCGGGCTTTCCCCGAGGCGGTCCATACCCAGAAAATCACAGTCCAAGGACAGAATGCGGGAAGCCTTGTCGAATTGGGGAACCTGAAAAACCCCTTCGCCGAACAATTCCAATTCGGCGGCAGCAAGTCCGACTCCCCCCAGGGACTCATACTCATAGACGGCGGCACCAGGATACGCCTTGAGAACTTCCTCAAGCAAGCGGGCCCGGGTCGGAGAACTGCTTTCACTGAGCAGAAATGCCACTCCCTGACCGGATTTGGCCTTGCGAAAGCCCGACAGAAAGTCCTTCTCAAATGCGGCGGCATCCGTATCCACCGCCT
>JADZAX010000030.1 GCA_020852405.1 Verrucomicrobiales bacterium | reverse complement strand
GGCCGTTTTCGTTGAATTGTACCACGGAGAGTCGGGCCGCCTCGACGCCCCGCGAGGGAAGGACCTTGCCTTTGTCCCAAGTCATGCTCCAGAACGAGGCGCGGACACGGTAGTGGCCCGGATAAAGGGCGGAGAACTTCCGGAAGTAGGCATTCCATGACTCGTCCTCATGCCGGAACACCCCGACACTGCTCATCCGCTTGAAAATGCCCAGCTGCTCATGGGCTCCTTGGTTGATGTGGGCGTATTTGCCAGCCGGAGGGAAGAGGGGATCGTGCTTCTTGTCGCGGAGCAGCACCGCATCGCCCTGCATCAACATGATGTCCGGCTCGTAATTACCGGCCAGTGAGAGACGCGCCGTGGTTTTCGCCGGTGCAGTGGGTTGGGTGGCAATGGCCATGTCGAGGACCTTGTCGGCCGCCTCCAGATACTTGGAAAGATTGACGTGCGAGATGTCCAGAGCATCGCTGTTTTTGTCAAAACCGTGCGCCGATCCGTCGGCAGGGAGACCGCTGAGCAGAGCGATCCCCGGCAGGTCGAACAAATCGCGCACGGTGTTTTCGTATTCCGACCGTGTCAGCCTCCGCACTCCCGTGCGGGTGGCGGCATCGAGATGGGCCTGCTCGGCTTCGAGCAGTGATCCGGAGAGCCATTGAGTGACGGCGGCGAGTTCTCCGGCGGCGGGGCGGGGTTTCTTTTTCGGAGGCATTTCCCCCGACACGATCCGGTCATGAATCTTGACCCAGCGGGCAAAGGTGTCCGCGCCGGCAACGTCCGGCTGCAGGGTGGTGAGATCGAGATTGCCCTTGTGGCTTTCAGCGTCGTGGCATTCCACACAGTGGGTTTCGAGGAAGGCCGGGAGTGGACCGGTTTCCGCTCCGCCCGCTGAAGCGTGGCCCTGAATCCCTATGAAAAGAACCCCCAACCGGATCGTGGACGCCAGGGTGGGAATCGATGCGCTGACAAAGCGCCGGAGGCCATTCAAGGGAAACGGGGATGCCATGAGGCGGGGAATCTACAGGATCGGGGGGACCATTGGCAATGGCGTAACTGCGAGGGAGGAACTTCTTGGAGTGCAGTCCCGGACTGCAATCTCTTGGCGGATTCCTCCCTACGGGAACCAGGCTCCGCCGACCGGCAGGACATCCCAAGAACCCGGAAAAAGAGGCAACCTTAGGCAAGAATGCCGCGCACGACCTCCCCGTGAACGTCGGTGAGACGGTACTGGCGTCCTTGATAGCGGAAGGTGAGGCGTTCGTGGTCAAGACCACAGAGATGCAGGATGGTCGCCTGCATATCATGGACGTGGACCGGGTTTTCCGTGATGTTCCAACCGAAGTCGTCGGTGGCGCCATGGACCGTGCCGGGAGCGATGCCTCCACCGGCCAGCCACCAACTGTAAGCCCGGCCAAAGTGGTCTCGCCCTTTGGGACTCGCCGGGTCTCCCTGACCGAAAGGAGTCCGTCCGAATTCGCAACCCCACACGACCAGAGTGTCTTCCAGCAGACCCCGCTCTTTCAAATCCTGCACCAGAGCGGCGGCCGGGGCGTCGGTGTCGCGGCATTGCACTTCCAACTGGGTGAACAGATTGCTGTGCTGGTCCCAGCCCGAGTGCATCAGTTGCACGAAACGCACTCCGCGTTCCAGCAACCGTCGGGCGACCAGGCAGTTGTTGGCGAAACTTCCTTTGGTCAAAGCGTCCGGTCCGTAACGCTCGATCGTTTTCGGGGATTCCCCGGCAAAGTCGACCAGGTCGGGCACGCTGGTCTGCATCCGGAAGGCCATCTCATACTGGGTGATCCGGGTGTCGATTTCAGGATCCCCATAGTCGGCGAGGTGTGCCGCGTTCATCGCCGCGATGTCATCAAGCAGGGCTCGCCGTCCTGCCGGGCTGATCCCGGGGGGATTCGACAGGTAGGGAACGGGCTCTCCGGTGTTGCGGAAGCGCACGCCTTGGTAGCGGCTGGGCAGAAAGCCGTTGCCCCAGTAGTAGTCAAAAAAGAGCTGACCGCAGGTTTTCCCCTTGTCACTCGAGGTCATCACGACGAACGCTGGCAGATTGTCGCTCTCGCTGCCCAGACCATAGGAGAGCCAGGCGCCCATGCTGGGCCTCCCGGGAACCTGGGCGCCGGTCATGAAAAAGGTCACCCCGGGAGCATGGTTCACTGCCTCGGTGTGCATGCTGCGGACCAGGCAGAGGTCATCCGACAAAGCTCCGATGTTGGGCAGCATTTCGCTCAACATCGTGCCAGCGGTCCCGTAAGGTTTGAAGGGTTTGATCGACGGCACACAGGGCCATTTTTTGTAGCTGGCCGACATGGTGGACAGACGGGTCGTGCCGCGCACGGAATCCGGAATGTCCTTTCCCGCCATTTTCTGCAGCATCGGTTTGGAGTCGAACAGATCGACGTGCGAGGGTGCCCCGCCCTGCCAGAGCATCACCACCCGCTTGGCCTTGGGCCGGTGGTGCGGTCCCGTGGTGCCGGTTGGGGCGGCCATCACCCCCTCCTGTTGCAGCAGCGATGCCAACGCGGCCATGCCGACACCACCGGCGGTGCGGCCGAACAGCTGCCGGCGGGTGACCAGGGCGGTGTTTTGAAGGAGGATATCGGGAAAGTTCATTCGCGGGTGAGGGCTTCGTCGAGATTGAAAATGCCGAGGCAGACGGCGGTGAAAGCGGCCTGTTCAATGGGGTCCAGGGACGTGTCACGGGGGCTCGCCCCCACTCCCAGCAGTGCTTTGGCTGCCTCCGGATCCATTCGGTAAATGGCTGCCTGGCGGGCGTGGGCCTGCCTCAACCGGTCCCGCTCGTTTTGATCCGGCTTCCGGCAGAGCACGCGACCAAAGGCTTCGGCGAGCCGGTCGTCGGTCGAGCCGGAGGTTTTGCTGCACCGCTCCGCGAGGACGCGGGCCGCTTCGACCCAGGTGGGATCATTCAACGTGGTCAACGCGTGCAGGGGAGTGCTGGTGCTGCCTTGCCGGACGCGGCAGGACTGGCGGTCCGAAGCGTCGAACATGTTGGTTGGACCGACTGTGCGCCGCCAGAAGGTATAGAGACTGCGGCGGTAAAGATCCGCTCCGGTGGATGCCGGGTAGGTGAAATCGCGTTCCTTGGTGATGGCGAGCGCTTCCCAGACATTGTCCGGTTGGTAGGGGTAAACCGGCGGTCCCCCGATCTCTGGCACCAGCAGTCCGGAGGACGCCAGCGCCCAATCGCGCAGGATCAGCGACGGCATGCGGAAACGGTCCGCTCTGGCATAGAGGCGGTTTTCGCGGTCGAGTTCTTTCAATTGCGGCGTCACCCGGCTCGCTTGGCGGTAGGTGGAACTGGTGACGATGAGACGGTGGAGGTGCTTCTGGCTCCAGCCGTGTTCGCGGAACTCCACCGACAGCCAGTCCAGCAGCGCCATGTGGACCGGATACTCGCCCTGCACGCCGAAATCCTCCGCCGTTTTGACGATGCCGAGGCCGAAGAAGTGCTGCCACATTCGGTTGACCTGGACTCTGGCCGTCAACGGATGGCCGGGGGACACCAGCCACCGTGCCAGCCCAAGCCGGTTCTGCGGGGCGTCCTTGGGAAGCGGAGGAAGAAAGGCCGGGGTGGCGAACGAAACCCGCTGCAGCGGACTGAGATACTGTCCGCGGTCCAGGATGCTGGTTTCCCGTGGACGTTCATCGCTCATCACCATGGGCCGGGGAATCTGGTCGCCACGGTAGTCCGCCAGATCTTTCTTCAGCTGCTCAATCTGTTGCACGGCCGGAATCTTCTTTCCCAGCTCCGGACGCACCTTGTCGTCAAAATGCTTCCTCAGACCGGTCTCGAGCGCCTTCTCCCCGGCGGGGCCGCGTTCGGACTCGGCTTTTCCTAGCAGCGAGACCAGGTTTTCTGGCAGGTCTTTGGTTCCGGCGTGGACTGCTGTCCGCCATTCTGCAAAGGCGGCTTCGATGTCCGGTTTGGCTTTGGCTTCGGCGTCCCGGATTCTCCCTTCCATCTCGCTGATCCGGGCCGCATTCTCCTCCGTGGGCAGCTCCAGGAAAGGCGCGGCCACCCGGATGCGGGCAGATTGGCGCTGCGGGGTTCCGGATTCCGGCACCCGATTGAACGCGTCAAGCAGGCTGTAATAATCGCGCTGGGTGATCGGGTCGTATTTGTGATCATGGCACTGGGCGCAGGCCATCGTAAGCCCCAGCCATGTCGTCGCGGTGGTGTCGATGCGGTCGAAAAGGTTGACGAAACGCTGCTCCTCGGGTATGGCGCCCCCCTCTCCATTGAGCAAATGGTTCCGATTGAATCCGCTGGCGATCTTCTGATCCGTGGTCGCCTCCGGCAATAGATCGCCCGCGAGCTGCCAGAGGGTGAACTGGTCGAACGGCAGGTCCGCATTCATCGACCGGACGACCCAGTCGCGCCAGAGCCACTGCCAGGTGTCGCCATCCTGCTGGAAGCCGTTGCTGTCGGCGTAGCGTGCCGCATCCAACCAGGGCAGGGCCATGCGTTCACCATAGTGACGGCTGTTGAGGAGGCGTTCGACCAGGTTCTCATAGGCCCGGGGATCCCGGTCCTTGAGGAATGCCTCAATTTCTGAGGGTTGAGGGGGCAGTCCGATGAGGTCGATGGACAGGCGCTTGATCAGGGTCGCGCGGTCCGCCTCCGGTGAGGGACCGATTCCAGCGGCCTCGAGTTTGGCGAGGACAAAGCGGTCGATCGCGTTGCGTGGCCATGCCTGATCGCGCACGCCGGGTTCGACCGGTCGGACGGGGGCGACAAACGCCCAGTGCTCCGCGTATTTCGCTCCGGCTCCAATCCAGCGCGTCAGCAGCTCTTTCTGAGCGGAAGAGAGGCGGCGGTTTGAATCGGGGGGAGGCATTACTTCCTTGGGATCGCCGGACCGGATCCTTTCCACCAAACCGCTGGCGGCAGGGTCTCCCGGTGCGATGGCCCCTTTTTGGATGGCTTCCTCCCGCATGTCGAGGCGGAGTTCCGCTTTGCGCTTGTTCCCATCCTGCCCGTGGCAGTAAAAGCAGTTCTCCGCAAGAATGGGACGGATGTCCCGATTGAAGTCGGTTTCCTGTGTCCATCCGGTGCCGGCCCCGAGGACTGCCAGAGCCTGAACCACAAGGATGCTGCAAAAAGGGTGAGGGAGGATCCGTTTCATCGAGCCCCACAGCATCGCCTCAAATGGGGCTCTTTTCCAGACGCAGATGCGCCTCCTCGGGGGAGGCGAATGCGGGTGTCTTACGCTCCAGTTGTCGCTGGATAACCCTTGTGCACCAACTAAACCACCACAGGGTGCGGACTCAAATTGCCCTGTGTCCAATTCGAGGGAGTGGATTAACAGAGGGAACTCTCGGCGCAGTGACCCAGCAGGGGATGGTCCGCGTCATCACGAATAGGCGCGCGAATTCCAACCGGTTCACCTCGCCCTTCCTCAACGCCTTTCAGACGCTGGGAGCGCTCCACAAGCTGGACGCGTTGATCGAGATGGGGAAGACTTGACTTCGGAAATCGGAGATTCACAATAGAGCACCATGAAACACTTCCGACTTTTTCTTTCCCGGTTCATTCTGCTTGCCGCCCTTTGTCTGGCGGGAAAAGCTCCCCCCCTTCATGCGGATACTCCCATGGAAAGGGGGTGGGAGCATTTGGAAGAGGCTTTCAAAAACCTGAATGAGGGACTGAAGGATCCCAATCCGTCTGACAAGGAAAAGTTTAAGAAGCAGGCCGGGATCATCAAGGAGGCATCGATCAAAATCAGGGATCTGGATCCGAAGATGGTCAAAACCCTGCCCAAGGGGGAGCAGGAGGCTTTCCTGAAGGCGTTTCGAACGGAGATGGATGACTTCAACACGAAGATTGACGCCTTGGTGGTCGCGCTGGAAGCTTCTGATTGGGCAAGGGCGCGGGGTCTGATGTCGGAGTTGGGGAAGAGAAAAATCCCTGCTCACAAGCAATTTAGGACCAAGGGATACAAGAAGGGCTGAAGCGGCCCGTTCCGAATTCCACACGGGTGACGAGGACGGTTTTCACCCAGTGACGGGTGGCGGAGGTCTTGCTTTTGGGATCTGACATCTCCCTGCCGTAAATCCCAAGCGTCTGATCGACTCAGTCGAGCCGGTCTTTAGCAGTCTCCAGGAATGTGCCGGGCTCTCGGGAATTCAAATTGCGCGGCAATGAAAAAGTCGCCAGCGAGTGCACGCAGATTTGTCTGTCTTGCAAGCTAAGCCTGGTCTGCG
Organism: Verrucomicrobiales bacterium; assembly: GCA_020852405.1. GTDB lineage: Bacteria > Verrucomicrobiota > Verrucomicrobiia > Verrucomicrobiales > DEV007 > JACKQE01. The sequence goes on along the minus strand of JADZAX010000030.1, from coordinate 4,177 downwards.
GGATGATACGAGCACCGAAAGCGATCCAGTATCACTGGTAATTCAGAAGATTCCCTCTCTGTAGTGGACGGAGAGGGCGACGCAAGCATCAACATGGTCGCCCGGCGACTCAGTCTCCTGGAAACTGAACTCACCGAGAAGCGGGTGTCACCTGCGACAAACGCTTAGTTCTTTTTCTTTTTCCCTTCACCCTTGGTGACATTCCCCTTGTCGAACTCAATGCCGGCGTCGATTTCCGCGATGGCCGCCTTGAGGTGCTTGATGGCTGCGGCACGATGACCTCCCTTGTCGGTGGTGGCTTTGTCCTGAAGCTTTTCGAGGGCAGTTTGCGCGGCGATCTTGGCATTCTGCATGGGACCTTCAGCGTGAAGCGGAAGAGCAAAGAAGAAGGACACGGAAAGAAGCAGGATTGTCTTTTTCATAGGATCGTTATTCCTTGGATTTGGATTGTTGCCACGGAATTGTACCGCAAGGACACGCTAGCAGTTTTGTATCGTTGGATACAACTACATTTTATACGAACAACTTAAAATATCTCCAGTTTCTGACGCGTCGTCTCCGCTTGGTGTCTTCCTGTTCCGAAAGGGAGGGGCCTGACACCGAGATCCTGATTGCGTGACAGAGGCACAATATGAGGACAAAGCGTTGGGATTTGCTACACTGCCTGATGGCTGCCATTTCCCACATGCATTTCCGTCCGCTGGTTCGTCTGGTCCGGCATTTCCACAGGAGGAATCGATCCTTCTTCCCTCCCATGGCCGGGACGGTGCCATTGGTTTCCATTGTTTTGCCGGGGCTGATGGCGGCCCATTGGGGCTGTTTGCCAGGGGCTTTCGGACAGGAAGTGATCACGCCCCAAGTCAGCGCGACGCCGACGATTCATTTCCCGGCGAAGGCGGGGGAATTCTGTCAGGTGGAACGCAGTGACTCCGCCGGGCCGTGGATCCCGGTGGGGATGCCTGTCAAAGGCACCGGGGCCCCGGTGACCATCCTCGATCCGTCGCCGTCAGCACCCAGCGACGCTGTGAAAGCGGAATACCGAATCCGTTTGCTGCGGGACCAATGGGTGCAGGTGTGGGCCGACGAGTTCGATGGCGTGCGACTGGATCCCGCCAAATGGTCAAAAGAGGAGAACGGCTACGGCGGTGGCAACAATGAACGCCAATATTACTCCACCGATCCCAAATTCTGCCAGGTGTCCAACGGCACTCTCAAAATCTCCCTCCACCGGGAGCCCCACACCACCTCCGATGGCAAAACCCAGCCCTATTCCTCGGCCCGCATCAGGACTCTGGAGCGGGGAGACTGGCAGTATGGGAGGATCGAGGTGCGGGCCAAAGTGCCCGGTGGCGAGGGCATCTGGCCCGCGGTCTGGATGCTTTCCAGTGAGAACCGATATGGTGGCTGGGCTTCCTCGGGAGAGATCGACATCCTCGAATCGCGGGGCAACCGGGTCGGGGAGACGTTGGGCACCCTTCATTTCGGCGGGCCATGGCCCAACAACCGCCACAAGGGCGAAACCTACCTGTTCCCAGGCAAAAATGCCGCGGAAGATTTCCATACTTATGCGGTGATCTGGAAGGAGGACGAGATTCAGTGGGAGATCGACGGCAAGGTCTGGCAGACTCAGCGCAAGGAATCATGGGACAGCGCAAAGGCTCCCGACAATCCGAGGGCGCCGTTTGATCAACCCTTTCACCTGATCATCAACCTCGCCGCCGACGGAGGCTTCTTCGCTGGAACGGGTCAGGACTCTTCCCATCTGCCCGACAGTGCGTTCCCCCAGGTGTTGGAAATTGACCATGTCCGAGTCTCGCAGTGGGCCGGTCCAGGCAGCATCCCTTGACGTACCAGACCTCCCCACGACTCAGAGAGGGGTCACCCGTCCGGTTTTCACCGAGGTTTCGCAGGCTTCAATGATGCGTTGGGCGGTGATCGCGTCGTGGATGGTCGATAACGGGGCGGCGCCTTTGCCGAGGCATTCCTCCACAAAATGGCGCACCTCCTCACGAATGTGCCAGCCATAGGCGGAGAACGTGTGGGAATGGACCACGCCGGGCTTGTTCTCGACCCAGTCCCGGTAGCTGAAGCGAGTGGCTCCATCGGTGCCGATGACTTTGACGACAAAGGTCCAGGGATCCGCCGAATGGTCGTCCGCAGCGAAGTCGGCGCAGAAATGGGCGAGGGCTCCCGAGGTGAGCCTCAGATTGACCATGGCCAGATCCTCTCCCTCGAAGGTGTCGTAATGCACCACTGACTTCATGGCGGAGACTTCCACGGGGGCATGGACCGCGCCGCCAAGGTAACCGAGGATGTAGCCATGGTGGGTCAGAATGTGGCGGATCACGCCGGGATAGCGGCTGGCAACGTGCTCCGGGTGGTGGATGTGGTAATGAATGTAAATGGCGACAAGTTTTCCGAGGCGTCCCGAATCAAGCAGTTCCTTGGCGCGCTGGAGGGATGGCTCGTGGATGTAGTTGTGTCCCGGGCAGAGCACCACGCCATTGCGTTCCGCGCAGGCGGCAAGCAACTCCAGTTCCGCTGTGCTGGGAGCGACCGGCTTTTCAATGAGGACCGATTTTCCGGCGTTCATTGCCAGCGCGGCGTAGTGCGCGTGGGTTTCCAGATTGGTCAGGATAAAGACGGCGTCGATCGAAGGGTCCGCCACCAAGGCTTCGGCCGAATCATAAACCGGGCAGCGGAAAAGGGCGGACTTTTCGGCATTCAAAGAAGGATCGATGGACCAGAGACCTGCCAGGTCGGCTCCGGGGCAGGCGGCGATGGCTTCGGCATGGAGCAGGGAAATGTCACCGGCACCGATGAAGGCGAGGCGTTTGGGGCGCGGGGAAGTCGGGGGCATGGTGAAGTCGGGGGCATGGTGAAGTCGATCTTCGGGCCTCTCCCATCGGTTCGTCAATCGCCTGTTTCGCCCGGGTCAGGAGTGGGGATCACGTCAGGATGGCCTCGATGGGATGACCAAAGTCCCGTTCGAGACGCTTGTGCCCCGGGACCTCCAGAGCCCGGGGGTCCAAACCCAGTTGCTGCATGATGGTGGCGTGCACATCGGTGACGTAATGGGGATCCTCCACCGCGTGGAAGCCCAGTTCGTCAGTCGCTCCGTGGACGATGCCTCCCTTGATGCCTCCCCCCGCCATCCAGACGCTGAAACCGAAAGGGTGATGATCCCTTCCATCCGATCCCTGGGAACCCGGCGTCCGGCCGAACTCGGTCGCGAAGACGACCATGGTGTCGTCGAGCAGCCCGCGCTGCTTCAGATCCTGGAGGAGTCCTGCCGCCGGACGATCGACCTGCAGGGCCAACTTGCTGTGATTTTCCCGGAGTTTGGAATGCTGATCCCAGGCTCCGGCGGCCCCGTCACCGTGCATGATCTGGATGAAGCGCACGCCGCGCTCGACAAAGCGCCGGGCCGCCAGCAACTGCTCGCCGAAAGGCCGGGTCTCCTGTTGGTCCAGCCCATAGAGCTTCTTGGTGGCTTCAGATTCACCACTGAAGTCGATGACATCGGGCACCGCTGTCTGCATGCGGTAGGCCAGTTCATAGGAGCGGATGCGGGCTTCCAGAATGGAATCGCCGGGGTATCCTTTCGCGGCCATCCGGTTCAGCCGGTTGGTCAGGCCCAGTCCGAGGAGCTGTTCCCCGGGGGTGACACTCCCTTCAGGCTTGGCAAAATCCAAAGGTTTTTGAGGGTCGATTTTCAAGGACACCGCATCGTAGGCCGGTCCGAGGTAGTGGCCGTCGCGTTTGTCGAAAAAGCGCGGCCCCATGTTGATGAACTGCGGCAGATTCTCATTCAAAGTGCCCAGACCATAGTTGATCCAGGCTCCGATCGTGGGAACGCGGGGATCGAGCATGTGGCGGCCGGAGTGGAACTGCACCTGGGCCCCATGGTTGTTGTCCGTTGTCCACATGGACCGGATGATGGCCAGGTCATCGACGCAACCGCCGAGATGGGGGAACCAGTCACTGACCATGGCACCGGATTGCCCACGGGGTTGGTATCCCACTTGGAGTGGGTAGATCGTGTTGCGCGTTTTACCGTTGGCATCATTCACCACGACGACCCGCAGATCCTTGAAACGCTCTGGAGCCAGAACGTCGGCATAGGGGGTTTCCTCGATGGTTTTTCCCGCGTAACGGTTCAGGGCGGGCTTGGGAT
>JADZAX010000029.1 GCA_020852405.1 Verrucomicrobiales bacterium | reverse complement strand
TTGCGCCGTTTTTTCCGGATTGATGTGGCTGCCGAAGCGGAAGCCTTTCGCCTGCAGCAGGGAGAGGGAGTGGATCCGTTGGATCGGATGAACCTTCGGATCGACAATGCCAACCTTGAGGGAGTGCCCTTCAAGGATGTGCCCGGAACCCTTGAGACCGGAGTGGTGATCTCCCGCATTCGGCTCCAGGATGGGGACGCTGTCCAACCGGCGACGCCGGAAACCGTGCTTCACGTTGGTGATGTCATTCTAGTCGTTGGAACGCGGGCGCACTTGGAACAGTTCCGCCGCATTGTGGGCAGCGTCGCCGGGGAGGATCTGATGAAAGCGCCGGGGGCGGTGACTTACCGCCGGGTCGTGGTCACCAATCCGGCAATGCTTGGCAAGTCGGTGCGGGAACTCGGTCTGGATCACATTCATGGTGTCACCGTGACCCGGGTGAACCGGGGGGATCTGAATTTCACTGCGATGCCGGATCTTCGGCTTCAGTTTGGCGACCGCCTGCAAATCGTTGGTGATCAGGCCTCGCTGGATCGCGCCACCGCGGCCTTGGGCAACGCCGTGCAGAAACTCCAGGAGACGAATTTTGCCGCCATCTTTGCCGGGATTCTCCTCGGAGTGCTGCTGGGGCTCTATCCGTTCCAGATCGCGGGCCTGCCCGGCCCGGTGCGTCTCGGGCTCGCGGGTGGTCCACTGGTCGTGGCCATCGTGTTGGGGTATCTCGGAAGGCTCGGACCTTTGGTGATGCACCTGCCCCTCGACGCCAATCGGGCCCTGCGCGAATTGGGCATCATCCTTTTTCTGGCCAATGTGGGGCTGCTCTCCGGGGCTTCGTTCGTTTCCACCGTGTTCACCGTCCAAGGACTTTCCTGGGTTCTGATGGGCATCTCGGTGACCCTGGTTCCGCTGGTTTTGGTGGGAATCCTCGCTCGGAGGGGCGACCGCATGAATTACATGAATCTCAGCGGCATGCTCTCCGGAGGGATGACCGATCCTCCCGCGCTGGCTTTCGCCACCGCCTTGGCGCGCTGCGATTCTCCCGCCGTGGCTTATGCGGCCGTGTATCCTCTGACCATGCTCCTGCGCATCGTGGCCGCCCAGATCATGGCCCAATTCTGAGGGCGTGCCGACGCCATGCCAGCCCGGCGATCAACCCTTCCCTTGGCCGAGTCTCACGGAGCCGCGAAGGCGGTTTTGGGAGCTTCGTAGGTCACCCTGAGATCTTTCAGGGCGATCTCAGGACGGGGCGCGCTGACGAGTCGGTTGAGATGGAGCACCTTCTCCGGAAGTTCGATGATGAGCCGGGTAAAGGTGAGCGGGTATTTCACCACCCCGTCACCGGTGTGTTTCCAGTTGCAGTTGGCGGGCCAATGGTAGCCCTCGCCATCATATTGGCCGGGCAAGGGAAAGCTCAGATGGCGCCATCCTTCGAAATTGATCCGGCTGCGCTGCCAGGCATCATTGGTGTTCCAATCCCCGACTTTCATTGTTTTCATCGCCGCGAGTTCTTTCTCACTCATCCAGTCCGCCATCCAGCGGGTGGCCTCGCCCTGCATCGGCGCACCGATGCTGGTCCAGCGCTGCCCTGAGGCATCCTCCAACTCAAACAGGATCCGTCCCCAGCCTCCGTTGCCGTGAACCAGGAGGCTGATTCCGGTCGGTTGGTCGGGGATCTTCACGGGCTTGTTGAGGGTCAGCACCTCATACATCGGCAAATAGGGGGATTCTGCCGCCGATCCCTTAGGTTGCACCGTGAGCACTGCTTGTTCCCCTTCGTATGCGGCCTTTTCGGTGAACGCGAACTCTCCTTTCCGACGGGGGCATTCAAAGTTGTACCACTCGAGTTCGGTGTTCGGCCCGCTTTCCACGTGCCATTCTGAAAGCTTGGCCAACGGCGAAATGGGAAAGCTCCGGACTTTGGAGGCGGGCGGAGCTTCCGCGACTGGAGGAAGGAGCGTGAAAGAATCAAGGGGGGCCTCCGACTGGATGAACACCGGGTCCGGGGAAAGAACGACCCTGTTTTGTGCGGGCAGGTCATTTCCCATCAGGTCGGTCAGGGTGACCGCGCCGGTGCAGGTCAGGGGGCGTTCTCCCCGCAACGTCCAGGCCACCGTGACCAGACCTTGTTCGGCTTTTTTGAACTCCACCGCATAAGCTACGGGAGAGCCGGTGTCGATCACCCTCTGAAACACCGCCCCGTCGAGTTGCTGGGTGAGCGTGGCCATGGCCACATACGAAGGTTTCGGCGATAGCTCCGGTTGGGCGAAGCAGAGTCCGCAGGATCCCCAATTGCTGAACTGGTAGGAATTGCCCACATCGCAAATGCAGGAGGGCCGGATCACGGGAATGCCCCATGCCAGAGAGTGCACCAGATGACGGACGTAGTAGGCGGCCTGGGTCCGCAGGGAGAGATTCCCGGGATTCGTGCTCGGGTAGCAGATCTCATAGCACTGGGTGATTGGTTTGTCCTTGTAGCCATAGTGGTCGAGGATCTGCCGGTCCATCCAGAGGCTGGCATTGTTGGCCACGAAATCGAGGGGCTGGGTCTCCGGCATCCGCATGAAGCTGCCCGCTTCATTGCCGCGGGAGTCGAACAACTCTTTGGGAAATCCGTGGCGGGCAAATTCCTCCATGAGATGGGGGTTGCCATTGCCGAAAGAAATCCGGGCTTCGGGGAATTGGTCGCGGACTGCTTGGGCCGTGTCGATCGCTTCCTTCCACATCGCATCAAATTTGGTCTGCTCGGGGGCGTCTAGTTGGTAAGGGGCGCGTCCCGTGAACAGATCGGGTGTCCGGATGATGTGCGCGCCTGAAATGGCGTTCTCGTGGAAGATCAGCACGCTTTGAGGAGTGGAAGGGTCCTCGGTGAGCTTTTTGGCCAGGACTGCGGCATTTCTGGGCTCCGCTCCATTGAGAACGCCGTATTTTTTCCGGGCTTCGGCCGTGTAGTTGAACATGCCGTAGCGCAGTCCCGCTTTGACATAAAGCGGTCCCACGACATCGGGATCATTGGGCGTGAAATGGGCGCCTCCGAAATCCCAGGTGCCGAATGGCGAGCGGTCACGGTGTTTCCGGGTGTCCGGGGCGAGCAGGGCGAAAGTGGTGTCGCGGTGCAGACGTTCTGAGCGTCCATTCATCAGACGGATCCGCAGTTCATGGTATCCCCGTCGCGGGACCGGCAGGGTTAGGTTCTTCACCAGAGTGCCGCCCAGGAGGCTGTCGAATTCTCCGCTGGACGCCGTGGTTTGACGTCCCTCCAGATCCGTAGCGACCGCTTCGAGTGAGAGCTTGCCGTTGATCCGGCTCACTCCCCGGAGGGTCACTTGGAAGGTCGCCTGCTGGGGGGCGACAAACACGTGGCCGGTCTCACTGCTGGTCACGGTCATCTGCACCGGGGATCTCTGAAAGGTCATTCCATAGACATGGACCCCGCTCGCCGGTCCGATGGGCCGGTAATTGAACCGGCAAGGATCGGGCGCCCTTACCGCGAGCTGTATTTCCTTGGTCACCTCCACATCGAGAGCCCATTCGTCCGGAAAATCCTGGGCCACGGCCAGCCCCAGGGGAACGCGGATGAGAAAAACATTGCCTGCCGGGGTGGGGATGACGGTGCTGATGCCGGGGGCCTTGGGCTCATCAAACCGGGGTACCTTGGCGGAAAAATCGTGAAGAGTGACCCGTCGGGCCCCGTCCATCGCGCCGATTCGGAAGGAGATGCTATTGCCCAGGGCCGGATTCTTGTCGCAGGCCGCCAGCAGGTAGACGGCGGAATAGTCTGCGACCGGGACTTTGAACAGAGGTCGCTGGGGATCCCCCGGGATTTTCGGGCCCGCGTCATAGTCCGCGTAATACTTGCTCGGATCCTCCTTCCAGTCCGGCCAACCTGCCAGTTTGAGGAACAGGTTGTCCGCTCCCGGTTTTGCGACCAGATCGAAGGGAATGTTCGCCACCGTGACATGGGATTCTTGAAACCCGGCCCCGCTGGCGTCGCTGGCGTATCCATCGAGACTGACGGGAAGGTGAGTGCCGGAAGAGGACAGCGTTCCCGTCCGGGGTTGGATAACGTCGGCGGCCGGGCAGGGGAGGGATGCCAAAACGACTAAGAACAGCAAGGCGGGGGCGGTGGGCGCATTCATGGGCTGGGGTGACCATGGAGATCCAACCTCGGACAGGGGACTTCCATGGGGTTGATCCTGATCTTGATCAGTTTTGTCCGGACCGTCAACCGGACGGATTAACCCGATCACGTATGAGGAACAGCCCTTCCGGAGCGCCTTTCCGGTTCCGACCGCGGACTCAAGGAACGCCCTGCCGGGATTATTCCAAGCCCAACTCCTGCCTTACCCGGGCCACTCCCGCGCAGAGGTTGGCGAGCTTTTGCTTCGCCGCCCATCGCGCGGTCTGGCTGAGGCCACAGTCAGGAGCGAAAACGAGCCGGTCCGCAGGGGCGTGATTCAGACAGGCGCGCACGGCGTAGGCAATCTGATCCGGTGTTTCAATATGGTAGCTTTTCACATCGATGATGCCCACCGCGACATCCATGCGTTCCGCAATGGGACGGATGATCTCAAGTTCGGCATACTCCCGGTTGGCCATCTCGACATGGAGTTCCTCCACCGCGAGGTCGAGGAAGTCTGGGAAGAGTGGGGAATAGCGTCGCCAACCAACGGGATGGCCTTTGAAATTGCCAAAACAGAGGTGCGTGCAAAGCCGGGTTTTTCCCACGACAGGGGCCACCGTTCGGTTGAAAATCTCGACGAAGCGCCGCGTGTCTTCCCGGTATCCATAGCAGCTCATGGAAGGCTCATCGACGCAAATTTCTTCGCACCCGGCGGCGACAAGCGCTTCCAACTCCGCGCTCACGATGGGAAGCAAAGCTTCCGTGAGGGCATAGCGGTCAGGGTATCGGTCATTCGGGGCAAGGCGTCCGCTCATCGTATAGGGGCCGGGGACACTCATCTTTAAGGGCACTCCAGCCGGGGCGAGTCTCAGAAGGCGCTGGAATTCCGCGACCGTGCCGAGTCCGGCCGGAGCCGCGAGGAGGCCAGTGACCTCGTGCGTCCCCCGTTGGTCATGGGCGGGGGGGCCAAATCGCCGTGGCGAACTGGGTTCGAGGGAAATGCCTTCGAGATGCCCGTAAAAGCTGAGGTTGAAGTCGAAGCGGGTTTGCTCGCCATCGGTGATGACATCAAGTCCGGCGTGGATCTGGTCCTGGATCGCCACCGTGGCGGCGTCGTCCTGCATTTCGGCCAGATCGGCACTGCCGAAAGCGTCCAGATGGGAGGACGAGAATTCAAGCCAGCCAGGGAAGGGGTAGCTGCCGATGACAGAGGTGCGGAGGGGGCGGGATGTCATGACGGATCGGATGAGGTTGGCGGGAGGGATTCCAATCCCAGAGGCGCAAACAGTTGCGCGAGGCGGCGGGAGTGTTCGTCGTAGGCGCTTTCGAAGAGTGCGGTGGCCCGTTCTGAGCCGACCTTGCAAACGGCGGTGAGAACTCGGGGGGGCTGACCGGCCCTCGTCAACCGGTCGGCAACTTCCGCTTTGATGGCGTTGACGATCAGGCAACCGCCCACGGTGGAACCCGGAGCGACGGGAGTGTCGAGGCCTTCGATTGTGACCATGGCATCACCTGCCGGGGCACCAGTGTCCAGGATTTGGTCGGAGAAATCGCCCAGTTTTTTTCCGTCGGGGCGTTTCGCAGTGCTGGCCTCGCTGTGTTCCCGGCTGATGAGTCCGGCCACCCAGACACCCTGCTGTTGCAGCAGTTCAGCCATTTCGACCGGCACCACATTAGTTCCGCTGGACGAGACAATCAGGGCGGAGTCTTTGGGAGTGATGGCGAAATTCCTCAGGATGCGGGAGGCGAGTCCGGAAACGTTTTCGAGGAACATCGCCTGGCGTTGGCCGTTGGCCCCGACGACGAGATTGTGGAAAGTCAGGGACAGTTCGACAATCGGGTTGAAGCCCGGAAAAGATCCATATCTCGGCCACATTTCCTCGACGAGAATGCGGCTGTGGCCCGAACCGAAGACATGCACCATGCGGCCTGCGAGGATGGTGTCGGCAAAACGGTCGGCGGTGGTCTGGATGGCGGCATCCTGAGCCCTCACCGCTTCAAGAAGGCGGGCCGAAGCATCGAGAAACCGTTGGCTGGGAGAGGAGGGGACTGACATGGGAAACGGGCCGGGGCGACCCTTAATAAAGGCGAATCCCACGAACCTGTCACCCGGTAAAGGAGCCCGTCGGACGTCCCCCTGCTTCTTTCGGTCATCCGATCAGGCCGCCAGACGCTGCCCTTCTTCAACCACCGGCGTTGGGGTGCCGGGGAAAGTGAAGGTCTGGCGCAGCCAGAGATACTTCGACGGACGGAAGAGTCGGCGGAACGACGCCACCAGGCGGTTCCAACCAAAAGAGTGGGTGCTGCACTCCAACTGGATCATTTCTCCTTCCACGGCGTCAAAGGTGATTTCATGGCTGCGGCACCAGTCGATGCGGACGCGGGCGGTGTGCTGGCCCGGAGAAATCGGAAGGAAAAGCGTTTCGCGGGCCTGAAGTTTGGCCCAAGGGAAGCCGTCGATTTCCAGCAAATAGGAACGGAAGAAATCCAAGCCTCTCTGCAAGCGGGCGATGGAAAGGACTGCCGTGGGCGTTTTGGGCTTTTTCATACAATCAGTTAGACGTCTCCGGTGGGGAAAATATTCATAATATTTCCGGACCACCTCCACCGCAATGACGCCAAGGGACCCAAGATCAAGGCCCCCCGCCTTTCCTACTACCGTTTCACTCGCGCTGCCGGGACCTCTCCAAACCTGCCTCGGTGGAGGCATAGTAGGCGGCCCCGAGACTTCCGGCCCATTCGCCCAGAGTGGCCCGGCGTAGCTCCACCCGTGCCCCTCCGGGGCGCCACTCGAATCGGTCGAGCCATGCCTCTAGCCGTGGCTGCAGGATTTCCCAGCCTCGCGAAATGCCACCACCGATGAGCACTCTTTCGGGGTCGAGAATGTTGGCATAAGAAGCTATGGCCGCTGCCAGGGCCCGCACGGAGTCATCCCAAATGCGCGCGGCACCGGCATCGCCTGCTTCCACGGCCCGGATCAGGTCATGGGTGGATGGAAAGCGCCCTCCGCTCCGGTCGGTGACATTGTGATTCCCAATCTGATCCTCCAAACTGCCGGGACAGCCGCAAATGTCCGCAGCGCCTCGGTAGTCGAGTGAAATGTGGCCGAGATGACCGGCTTTCCCTACGTGACCGCGCAGCAGCCGGCCTCCCGAAACGATGGCTCCGCCCACTCCTGTGCCGAGAGTCAGCAGGATGACCTCGCGGCATCCTTTTGCACCTCCCTGCCAAAGCTCACCCATCAGGGCGGCGTGGGCGTCGTTGAGGACCGTGACAGGGCAGCCGAGGGCCTCGGACCAGTCCAGATCTTCCAGTCCCTCCAACCTACCCGGCATGAACGCGATCGCCGTGGCTTCCCGGTTGGCAAGACCGGGGGCGGAAATTCCGGTAGCCAAGGCCGGAAGATTGGCCCGGGATTCCAACGTGCCGATGAGTCGGCGCGTTTCCGCAAGAAAGGCCGGCTCCCCCTGTTCCTGCTCCCCATCCCGAGTCGGGCATTCTTCACGCGCCAGGCATTCTCCGGACACCAAATCATAGGCGCCTCCCTTGATGGAGGTCCCACCGATATCAATGCCGAGGATCATTCCCATAGGGGCTGGAGGAAACGAAAGCGGGACCAAAAGAGCTCCCTGAGTGGGGTCTTTTGGTCCCGACCATCGGGTGATTGGAACGAATCCAGATCAGACTTCGTCGCGAATCACATACGGTTCACGGTAAGCCGGACGAGCCAGTGCATTGGCTTTGGCGTCAAGGTCGCCATTGCCTTCGAACCAGTTGGTGTTGGGGTTGAATTTGAGGTAGGCCCCCATGGTGATGGCCTTGCTGATGTCGACCCCGTTCTTGCCGAGGTGATCCGCCATGGAGCCAAAACGTTCCGTCAGGACTTTGTCGCTCTTGATGCTTTCGAGGATCTGGGTTTCCGACTGGGTGGCCCCCAATTGGTGGGAGATCAGACCGGTATGGCAGAGAGCGCTGGAAAGGTGGGTGGTGTGGCAATCCGCGTTGAGATCTTTGTAGTTCCGGCTCCGCACGGCTTTGATGAAGTTCTCGAAGTGG
>JADZAX010000028.1 GCA_020852405.1 Verrucomicrobiales bacterium | reverse complement strand
GCACCGACCCCGCCCGCTCGGGGGCTGCCGGTGCTATGGGCGACATCGGATCGCACGCCGAAAACTTGGCTGAGTACATCACCGGACTGAAAATCAGCGAGCTTCTCGCCGATCTGACCATTTTCGTGCCGGGCCGCCAGCTTGACGATGATGGCAATGTCCTGCTCCGCTTCACCAATGGCGCCAAAGGGGTGCTCCACGCGAGCCAGATTTCCGTCGGAACCGAAAACAACCTCAACATCCGCATCTACGGCACCACCGGTGGCTTGGAATGGCACCAGATTGAGCCCAACTCTCTGAAGGTTCATCGGGCAGGGAAACCGACCGAACTGTGGCGGACCGGCAATGGCTATGTTGGGGAGAATGCGGCCTACAACAGTCGGACCCCCTTTGGACATCCAGAAGGCTACCTTGAGGCATTCGCCAACATTTATCGGAACTTCGCGAACCATATCCGGGCCGTTGAAGCGGGGGAAACGCCGGACGAAAAAGTCACGGATTATCCCAAAATCGTCGATGGCATCCGTGGCATGGCCTTCATTGATGCCGTGGTAAAATCCAGCGCCTCAGGTTCTGTCTGGACCCAACTCGAAGCCTGACGCTTCAACTATCCGCTTTACTGCGGAGCCCGCAACGTGACGCTGTCGATGGAAACCCGACAGCGCACGAAGGCCACGCTGGTGGAAGCCGGTTCCCTAATCAGAAAACTCGCCTCACTCCATTGCATGGGAGCGACCGTGGAATCAATACTCGATTCGAAAGGTTTGAGCGCATCATTCCATTGGGAAATCCGGGTCGAAAACGCCTCGGGACGCTCATCCGCATTCTGTTGCGGCGGAGTTGGGCCGTATTCACCCTTGAGTCGGATCTTGTTGATTACAAATCCATAGGGATTACCGACCAGAAGGGACACCTTGGTCATTTCACCCAACTTTTCGACGCTTTTGACGTTGGCGAGGAGCGCGCCATAGTCCGTTTGGAGAATGGACGCTGAATTTGCCCGCAGATTGATCGGAGAAATTTTGGATTCACCGGCCACATTGATGAGGTGGGCCCGGCGGATCTTCATGCCGGTGCGAATAAGGGACAACTTCTCCCGGGATTCGGCATTGAGACGCAAGTCCAGCCGGGTCCAGGAACTCGGTGGCAAATCCTGCAGATAGGTCTGTTCGAAAGGGGTCAAAGTGCGCTGCCATTCATCAAGGCGTTTGCTGAAATCCTCATAAGCTTCCCCAGCCGCAAGCTTGGGAGCTGTGGTCCCAAAATCCCCTTTCAAGATGAATTCCTGAACCGTGATCCCCATGGGATTGCCAATACTGAGGTGGGCCACAAAGCCGCCCAACTGGAAATCACGATCAAGTGAATCGAGCCGGATCAGGAGCACGCCATGTTCCGTCCGGATCGTGTAATGACCTTTGAAATCCGGCGACAAATAGGCCATCGATTCCTGATCCCGCTGCATCCTCACCAACTCGGCGAGACCTTGTTCGATGCGCTGAAACCGATCCGATTGGCCCTGGTTGGCATCACTGGCCTGCTTCATGGCCTCGGTGGTTTTTTCTTCGACGGTATCGAGTCGGGCAACCAGGTTGCGACTGGAACCAACGGTTTCAGAAAGTTCCTGTTCGGTCTTGTCCTCCAAAACTTTGATTTGGCGTTCCAACTCCCCCACCCTTCGATCCATCAAGGCTCGTTCCAACTTTGCATTGTCACACCCGGCCGATGCCACCAACAACAGTCCCAGCAACAGACGGTTCAGCAAAAAACTTCGGGGGGGGATCATGAATCGGGTATTCTAAAGGAAATGCATCCCAGGCACAAGCCCCAATCCCCTAAGACATTAAGGCCTGTGGGTGAACGAGACAAACCACTCCACCCTTCCGGCGCGATCACGACAACATCTCGGATCCATTGAAACTTGCACCGGGACACCGACGGGGCTAGCAATGGCCTCATGAAGTCCTTTCCCCTCAGCCTCTCACTTCTCTCCATGATCATGACCGCTGTGCCTCTGCCGGGAGCCGAGATCATTCCGCTTTGGCCTACCGCGGTGCCTGGTGAATCCCAGCCGTTGGAAAAGCCAGAATCTCTTGATGTTTCAGGGAAAGATGGCATAGCCCGCATGTCCAACGTTTCCTCGCCTGGCATGGAGTGGTACCCAGCGCCCAAGGAGACCAACACCGGCACCGCGATCATCGTATGTCCCGGCGGAGGCTACAACATTCTCGCCTACGAGCATGAGGGAAGCAAAGTCTGCGATTGGCTCAACTCCATCGGGGTCAATGCCGTGCTCCTGAAATACCGCGTCCCCCGCCGCGCCAACTTGCCCAAACAGGCCGCACCGCTCCAGGATGCCCAGCGTGCCATCTGCCTGACCAGAAGCCGCGCAGCGGAGTGGGGCATCAATCCAAAGCGTGTTGGCATTCTGGGTTTCTCGGCTGGGGGCCACCTCGCAACCTGTGCCATGACCCATCAAGGCGAGCTCACTTATCCGAAAGTCGATGCCGCGGATGATGCGAGCTTCCATCCCGATTTTGGCGTCCTCGTCTACCCGGCCTATCTGCAGGATGACCAGAACAAGGATGCTCTCTCTAAGGAAATCACCGTGACGAAAGACACGCCCCCGGCATTCATTGTGGTGGCACACGACGACCGCACCTTTGTGGAGGGAAGCGCCTTGCTCTATTTGGCCTTGCGACGAAACAACGTTCCCGCTGAACTGCATGTGTTCTCCGAAGGCGGCCATGGTTTTGGCATGAAACCGACCACCAAAATGGTTTCAACCTGGACCAACCGGGCTGCCGATTGGCTGCAAGCTTCCGGACTACTGAAATAATTTTTCCTCCGCACACCCATGATTGCCATCACCGTCTTTTTGGAAGCCCATCCCGAACACACCGACGCACTGCTCGCTGAAATCGTTGAAAACGCGGGGCATTCGCGTAAAGAGCCCGGATGTCGTAAGTGGGAGTATTCCCGCCACCTGCAGGATCCTTTGAAGTTTTGCCTCTACGAAGTCTACGATGACGTGGCCGCGATGGAATCCCATCTGGCATCACCCCACGTCAAGCGTTGGATGGAAGAGGCACCGAAATATTTCGCGGCCAAGATGGCCGGAAGGTTCGACATCATCGGACTGGATGCGCGCTAAGAGCTTACCTGCGAAAACAAACCAGCCAGTATTCGGTCTCCGGCCCGTCCCTTTGGACAGAACCTTCAACCTTCGACTGGCTGGTTGCTCTCTATTCTCCTGATTTTCTGAACGCACCAACTCTCTCAGGAGGGAAAATGGGATCCTTCTGCGTCACTTGATCCTGATGGCAAGGATGTCGTGGCGCCCTTCCCGGTAAATTTGGAGGAGCAGGACGTCTCCTTGGAAGGCTTCTCTGATTTTCTTGACCTCGGCAACGGATTTCACATCTTGCTGGTCCACTTGGGTGATCAACAATCCCGTCTGCAATCCGGCCTCAGCGGCCTTGGAATTGGTATCCACGGATTCGACGACCACCCCTTCTATGCCTTCTTCCACGCCTAGGGCCTCGCGCATTTGGGCATCGAGATCGCGGATGCGAACTCCGTCAATGAACTCATTGCCTTTTTCTTCCTTGTGGTTCTTCCGGCCTTCTCCCCGCTTTTCTCCACCTGACTGGGCGATTTGACTGTCCTGTAGATCGCCAAGGGTGACTTCCACTTTTTCAGATTTGCCGCGACGGATCACTTCGAAAACCATTTTGGTTCCGGGTTTGGTGTTGCTGACATCAAGCCTGAGTTCCGCCATGCTGGTCGCCGCCTTGTTGTTGGCCGAAACCACCAAATCACCGGCTTTCAGGCCTGCTTTTTCGGCCGGAGACTCAGGGCCGACTTCCGCGATGATCACTCCGCTCTTCCCATCGAGACCCAGAGCCGACGCCATGTCGCTGTCGACGTCCTTGAGAAACACCCCCAAGAATCCTCGATGAACCGTGCCACCTCCGTCCAGCAGTCGCTCGACGATACTCAGCGCCATACCCGAGGGAATGGCAAATCCGATACCAATGCTGCCTCCGCCGACTCCGGATTGGATGGCGGTGTTGATACCAACCAAACGACCGGCGGCATCAATCAAAGCACCGCCTGAATTGCCCCGGTTGATCGGGGCATCGGTTTGGATGAAATTTTCGTAACCACCGTCGGTGATGTTCAAATTCTTGCGCCCCATGGCACTCACGATTCCTTGGGTGACCGTTTGGTCGAGACCAAATGGACTGCCCACAGCGAGCACGACATCTCCAACACGAAGAGCGGAACTGTCCCCGATCACAATGGGCTTGAGGTTCGGAGCATCGATCTTGATGATCGCGACATCGCTTTTAGGGTCGGCCCCGATCAGTTTGGCTTTGTATTCCTTGCTGTCGCCGGGAAATTTCACCTGGATTTCGTCCATCTCGCCAACCACATGGTTATTGGTGAGAATGTAACCATCTTTCGAAATAATGACCCCTGAACCAAGTCCTTGTTCCTTGTGGGGGGGCATTTGGTAGCCCTCAGGAACTTCAAAAAAGCGGCGGAACATCGGATCCCGGAACATTTCGGGTGTTTTGACCTCCACTTGCTTTGAGGAAAACACAGTGACAACGGCGGGCATGGCCTTCTCTAGGGCATCCGCATAGGTGGACACAACGCCCGGCGCGGCTTTGACAGGACCATTTTCGATGGCAATCGACTTTTTGAGTTCTTCGAATTTCACATCCTGCCCCTTTGAAGCAAGGCAGGACATGGCCACGACAGCACTGAGGCTGAGAGCGGGCAAGGTAATTCGCAACTGCGAACGGGAGGTATTGAAGTGCATGGTAGGGAGTTTCGGATCAGGTTGTCTTGGCAGTGATGGTTCCGCAGCCTCTCAGGCTTTGGAAGACATGTTCTATCCAAAGAGCGTCACGCCGGACATGCTTTGTCGGATTTTTTCTGAAATTATCAAAGAAATCAGATATCCCAATTCCATGGCTGGAAAATTGTCGAATTCGGGGCACCATGAACGCATGGAATCCATCATTTCGGATGAGCGTCGGGAAACCCAGGATTTGAGTCCGGACGAGTTCCGGCGCTACGCCCGTCACATCACCATACCCGAAGTGGGATTGGAGGGGCAGAAACGACTCAAAGCTGCCAGCGTCCTTTGCATTGGCGCAGGGGGATTGGGATCTCCCATTGCCATGTATCTGGCCGCTGCGGGTGTGGGGAGAATCGGTCTGGTGGACTTCGACACCGTCGATTACACCAATCTGCAACGCCAAATTCTTCACGGCACCAGTGATGTGGGGCGTTTGAAGTTGGACTCCGCATTGGAGACATTGAAGCGGATCAATCCCGAAGTCGTGGTCGATCTGTACCCAGAAAGGTTCACCTCTCACAATGCAAAGGCCTTGGCCACGGGGTATGACATTCTCATTGACGGAACCGACAATTTTCCAACCCGGTATCTCACCAACGATGTGTCTTTCCTGATGGGCAAACCCAACGTCTACGGTGCCATTTTCCGGTTTGAGGGCCAGGTTTCGGTCTTCGCCCCCCATCTCGGCAGTCCTTGCTACCGCTGTTTGTTTCCCCAACCTCCCCTGCCCGGTCAGGTTCCCAGTTGTGCCGAAGGTGGGGTCCTGGGAGTTTTACCGGGGATTGTGGGCTGCCTCCAAGCGTCGGAAGCAATCAAGCTGTTGCTAGGGTTGGGCGATCCTCTTTTAGGTCGCCTGGTTCACTTTGACGCCTTGCGTTTCCGCTTTAGAGAGATCAAACTCCGCCGTGACCCGGACTGCCCGCTCTGTGGCAACACCCCCACCATTCTGGAACCGACCGACCTCCCCGATACCTGCGAAGCCAATATGTCCCCTCTCCCGGAAATCTCCGTCCACGATTTGAATTCCATTTTCCAACAAGGCCGACCGTTCGTTTTGTTGGATGTTCGGGAGCCCAACGAACATGAACTTTGCCGTTTGCCGGGCGCCAGATTGATCCCATTGGGTGAGCTCCCGAACCGGCTCCACGAACTGGATCCTGGAGAGGAAATCATCGTTCATTGCAAAGCGGGAGGCAGGAGTGCGCGGGCTCTCCAACTTCTCCTCGCCCATGGATTCGGAAATGTCTGCCATGTCCAGGGTGGCATCAATGCTTGGTCCAAAGAAATTGATCCTTCCATTCCTTTGTATTGAATGAACCTGCCTGAAAGCGTCCTGGCGGTTTTGATCTGCCCGGAAACGCGTTTTCCTTTGAGGAAAGCGACGGTTGAAGAGTTGCATTCCCTCCAGAAACGGCATGCCGGATCCTCAGATGCCTGGGACGAGGCCTTGGTTTGCGACCAAGGCGGTCGCGCCTACCCTGTCCGTGACGGCTTCCCGATCCTGCTCAAAGAGGCGTCCGTGGGCTTCGATTCACAGCCTTAAGTGTCATTTGACGAGGTTCTCTTTCGCCCCTATTCTCGCCGCGGAATGCGGGTCTGCGTGCCGGTGTCGCGTATTTACCTGAGATTTCGAGAGGATTGCCATGACGTGGGAGATGATATTGGTCTTGATCCTGCTCGCAGGATGCTTGGTCGCTTTCTCGTTCGAGAAGATCCCGACCGATGCGGTGGCACTGGGAGCATTTTGCCTGCTCCTTTTCACGGGGATTTTGTCGCCCAAAGAAGCCTTTTCCGTTTTTTCGAATGAAGCGCCTCTCACGGTGGCCGCGATGTTCATTTTGAGCCACTTGCTCGTCGCCACGGGAGGAGTCGGCAAACTTGCCGAGATGCTCAGTTGGGTGGCAAAAAAAGGAGTTTCCCCAGCGATCTTGGTCATGATGATTCTAGCGGCTTCGGTATCCGCCTTCATCAACAACACGCCAGTGGTGGCCGTTTTCATCCCTGTTATCATGGCCGTGGCCAGGGACCAGGGCATGTCCCCTTCGAAATTCCTCATTCCCCTTTCCTATGCCTCATTGCTGGGAGGGTGCTGCACGCTGATCGGCACCTCGACCAACCTCGTGGTTCACGGCGTTGCCGTGGCTGAAGGCCACCCTGGTTTTGGGATGTTTGAATTGGGCAAAGTCGGACTCCCCATTGCGGTGATTGGTATCGCCTACACCGCCATATTCGCGAAAAGAGTGCTGCCCGACAGGGGCACCGTGTCTTCCATTCTCGCTCCGGAAGAACGGGGAGCGCAAATCTACCAAATCATGATTGATCGGGGCTCCCCGCTCATCGGCCGCCCGGTGCTGGACTTCCTCCGGCAATCAGGAGGAGCCAAGCTGCTGGAATTGAGGCGCCAGGCAATGACCATCCGCGCAGATCTCGACGAGCAAAGACTGCAACAATATGACCGCCTTACCATCGTGGTGAACCGGGAGAACGTTGTGCGCAATGCCGGACAGCCCGATTCCTTGAAATTTGGGGAGGCCAGCGATCTCGAACTCGGGATTGAGACCCTGTCGCGTGTCAAAGGAGGTCTTTATGAAGGCGTCGTGACTCCCCAATCCTCGTTGATCGGTCGGACGTTGCGGGAGTTCCGGTTCCGACAACGCCATGGAGGGCTTGTTCTCGCCGTGCACCGCCGGGGGCACAATTTGAAAGGCCGGTTTGCCGACACCCCTCTGCGCGTGGGGGACACACTGCTCTTGGTATGTCCGGCCCATGCGGAGGAGCAACTGACCGAAGAGAGCGAGTTGGCCTTCAACGAGCCGGAAACCCAAGAAGACAAGCCCAAGCCAAAAGCTTCCTGGCACAGAGCCGCCGTGTGGGCCGCCATTGCTGCCGTGGTCGTCGTCTCCACATTCAATTGGGCTCCCATCTCCGGGGCGGCAATAGCGGCCTGCGCGCTGTTGGTATTGGCCCGCATCACCGACGCCCGATCGGCCTACCGAGCCATCGATTGGACCATCGTGATGCTGATTTTCGGAATGCTTGCTCTGGGAGAAGCCTTTTCCAAAACTGGATTGGCTTCTATGATCGCCAATTCGGCGGTGAACTTTACCATGTCCGCGGTGCCCCAGTCCATGGCGCCCTATTTTCTCCTCAGTGCCTTCATATTCATCACCTTGATCCTCACAGAGGTCATGTCAAACAATGCCACCGCCATTCTGGCGGCCCCTTTGGCCATTAAAACCGCCACGGTGCTGGGCGTGAGCACGCAGCCATTTCTGGTGGGAGTTACCCTTGCGGCTTCCCTTGCCTTTGCCTGTCCGATGGGTTACCAAACCCACATGATGGTCTATGGGCCTGGGGGCTACCGGTTCCTGGATTTCTTCAAGATAGGATTGCCCTTGAACCTGATCGCCTGGATCACCGCAAGCCTGCTCATCCCTTACTTTTGGCCGATGCACCCTTAGCAAGGGACTTCCGGCTCCGGAGTTCCTCCAGAGCGAGAAGGATTTCCTTCTCATCCATTTCGTGAACTTCCCGTTTGGTCCCAATGCGGGGAACTAGGGTGATAGTGAGCCGTCCTCCCAAGTGTTCCCGGAATTCCTCCAATCCTTGCAGGACCATGGGTTTGGATCCGCCCGGTACGGCTGCATCGAGGAAGTCCGACCAAAGAGGGAGCCCAACGGCCTTTAAAACTCCCAGAATGCGGTCTTTGATGGCGGCATCCATCATGCCAATGCGGGCGGAGTAACATAAATCAAGTGCCATTCCTATGGATACCGCCTCTCCATGGCTGACCGTAAAACCGGAGATTTGCTCGAGCTTGTGAGCGGCCCAATGCCCAAAATCCAGAGGGCGGGCGGAGCCTTGCTCAAAGGGGTCTCCGCCCAAGGAAATATGGTCGACATGCAGTTCGGCACTGCGCCGGATCACTCGCTCCAACGCTTCTGTCTCCAATCGGGCCAATTCTGAGGTGTGGCGCTCAATGTAATGGAAAAAATCGCGATCCCGGATCAAAGCCACCTTGATGGCCTCAACAATTCCATCCCGACAGGTGCGCTCTGGAAGCAGCCGCAGAAACTCAAGGTCATTGACCACCGCAAAAGGAACAGCAAAGGTGCCCACCCAGTTTTTCTTGCCGAAGTAGTTCACCCCATTTTTCACTCCGACGCCCCCATCTCCCTGACTCAAGGTGGTCGTGGGCATACGGATCAACCGGATCCCACGGTGAGCCGTGGCAGCTGCAAACCCCACTAAATCCAGAAAGGCCCCTCCACCAATCACCACCACATAGGAGTGGCGGCACAAGGCGTGAAAATGAAAGGCTTCCCAAAGTTTTTCAACCCGGCTCCAATCATTCTTGCAGGACTCCCCGCCCGGCATGCAGAGCGGAGGTCCCACCAAGTCCATTACGGATGAGTGGGCTTTTCCATACTCAATGATTTGCCCGGGCAATCCTGGAGCCATCTCAAGGAGTCCCTGATCGATGCATACCAGAACCCGCCCTGAGCCATCCAATCCGGCTCCTTCAGCGATAAGGTCACGCAGCGCGTGATTCGAGGCATCAAAAACTCCGTGAGTGAACACCACACGGTGCTGTTGGGGAATCGCAAATGTCCGCAGAATCATCCAAGTTGGGGGGAAAGGGATAAGAGACACGTTCCAATGCAATTTCCCCGAGGTCAAGCCACTGAAAGGAAGTTACGGAGGACGCATCACCGTCCCTAAAAATTGTCACACTCCAAATTCAACCGAAGCACGTTCTTTCGCATCCCGGGAAAGTTTGTTGCACACCTCTCCGCAGAGAATCTCCACCAAAGGATCTTGGATGGAGTAGTAAACTTGAGCGCCCTGTCTCTCCCGAAGTAGCAATCCGCCGGCATGCAGAATTCCCAACTGCCGGGAGACATGAGCTTGGGAGACGCCCAATACCTCAACCAGCTGGCCAACACATTGACGGCCACCTTTCAATTCCTGAAGAATGGCAAGTCGGGTCGGCTCAGAAAAAAGAGAGAAGGTTTCCGCCACCCGCTCCAGCGCAGCACGATTCAACTTTTTGGATGCATGAATCATATAATCCTCTTTTAGCTATATCGTGAAGGAATAACACCATTATTTCCATTCGTCCACGTTCGATTCGCTCCGAAAATGAAAAAAGGCGTTTCCAGTTCTCTGGAAACGCCTTTTCAAATGGTCCGGATGAAACCGGGACGACCAACTTAGTTGGCGGCTTCGGTTGCCTCTTTCGCTTGCAACCAGCCGGAGATGCCTGCGGAGAGGTGTTTCACATTGGTGTAGCCAAGTTCTTCAGCAGCTTTGGCAGCAGCAGCATAGGCGCTGCAGGTGGGGCCGCCGCAGTAGGCAACCACCAACGCTCCCTTGTCGGAAGGCAGCAGAGTGGCCAGCTTTTCTTTGCTCGCACGGAAGTCGATCGCTCCCGGGATATGACCTTTGGTATAGGAAGCGGAGCCGTTGACATCGATCACGGTCACCTTCTTTTCGGAGATCGCTTTTTTGAGTTCGTCGATGCTGATGTCGGGGTATTCCCCGCCAAAGGAAACGGAGGAGAGAGCCACGAAGGCGCAGGCAGCAATGGCAAGCAGTTTTTTCATCATTAGGGTGTGGGTTTGGTAGTTTGACTTATCCTGAAGCTGGAACTTCGACCCGTATCATAACCCGGTCGGCAAGATCCACAAGAGGACGCAATGAAGGGACGTTGAATTCTGCAAATCTTTACATCAAATCGTCACTTTCAAGAAAAAGAAGGGTAGATCCGGTGTTCCTTGATGTATTGCACCGTGGCAGGGGTCAACCAATCCTGGTCCCGTTGCCCTTGCCGGATCAAGGTGGCGGACTCAGGCCGATCAAATGGGATCAACTGCCCACGAAATTCTTTCTGGGGAACAAGAGGCACATTGTCCCGGGCAAAGACGATAAATTCGAGATGATCTGCCAGAAAATCTGCTCTGGCCCAGTTCCCCAATGAAAGCCATTGATCCCCGCCCAGGATCCAGAAAAGTCTCGATCCCGGATAAACCAAGGCCATGGCTTGAACGGTTTCCCAGGAGTAAGAGGCTCCCGGGCGCTCCAATTCCAGCTCCGAAACCTCCGCCCAGTGATGGAAACCCTTGTCCTGGAGCGCCAGCCGAAGCATTTCAGACCGATCTTTGCCGGAAGCCACGGTAGCCCGGCTTTTGAAAGGTGACTGCTGACAGGGAATGAAAACAACCCGGTCCAAGTGACAGGAGATCCTGGCGAGACGTGCCATTTCCAGGTGACCGCCATGCACGGGATCAAAGGTCCCACCGAACAATCCTATCCGCATTGGCACGGAAACGCCCACATTGGTTGTCACTGCAACTCTTTTTTATGACACCGAGATTGCGTCCTCCTTTTCTTTTGGACTTTTCCGACCAGAGGACTACGATGATCCCATGAATAATTCAATCCTCGCGTTCATCGGTTACCAGGAGATGATGATCATCTTCTTGGTAGTGCTGCTGCTCTTCGGCGCCAAGAAAATCCCCGAGCTGGCTCGCGGGATCGGGCGCGGAATGGGCGAATTCAAAAAAGCCAAGTCCGAGTTCGATCGTGAACTCGAGCTGGGTGAATACGAAGCCAAAAAATCCTACGACAAGCCAGCAACTCCGGCCCGTCCCGTTTCTACAGAGGTTCAGCCTCCTGCCAAACAGGAAGTCTCCGAAGACTGAAATGTTCCTCCATGAAAGTGGGAACCGTCCCATTGTCCAAAAACTCCCCGTCGGCATACCTGCGGGGAGTTTTCTTTTGTTCGCTGCTGGTGGGCGCGGGCATCATCCTCCAAGCTCCCGCTCAAACTCCCGACATCATGGAACCTCAAGTGAGGTTCATGGCCTACAATCTGAAAAATTACCTCCCCATGAACCGCCGGGTTGACGGGCTGGCAGTTCAGGACGCCCCGAAACCAGCAGAAGAAATCGAAGCCGTGGTCAACATGATCGTGGCAGGGAAGCCGGACGTCCTTGGAGTCTGTGAAATCGGTTTGGAGGCCGAAATCAAGGATCTTCAATCGCGACTGAAAAACGCCGGACTTGATCTGCCGGAATTTGAATGGGTCAGGGCAGCAAGTGACCAACCGCGAAATCTCGCCTTGCTCAGCCGTTTCCCCATCGTGGCGCGCCATTCAAAAAATGACCTTTCTTACAGAATCGGAGATCGAATCCTGCCCGTTCAACGTGGCATCCTTGATGTGACCGTCGCCCCAGCCCCGGATTACCGGCTCCGTCTGGTCGGACTCCATTTGAAGTCCAAGCGGGAGGTCCCCGAGGCAGACCAGGCCCTGATGCGGCGTAATGAGGCGGATTTGGCGCGGTCTCATATCGACACCATTTTCCAGGAGGAACCCGGGATCAATATGCTGGTATACGGAGACTTCAATGACACGCGGAATGAAATGCCGGTCCGCATCCTACGCGGGCGGTTTGGGGCCGATAATTATCTCGATGACATTGATGCCGAGGATCGCAACGGTCACCGATGGACCCACTATTGGGAATTTGCGGATGAGTATGCGCGATTGGATTTTATTTTGATCAGCAAAGGCGCCAAAAAAGAATTCGGACCGGAGAAAGGCCTAATCATTGACCTCCCGGTGTGGCAAACCGCGAGTGACCATCGTCCGGTGACGATGTCTTTAAGAGCATCCGATGGCCGTTGACAGCGGGAAAGTCACAGTCCTACGGCCCGTTTGACCGCCGCTTCCAGTTGTTTGAGCCGGGCAGGATCCTCCACCTTCTTTTCCGTTCCGGTGTCGACCAAATAAAAGCTGTCTATGGCGGCCCCTGCCTGCGTGGAAATCCTGGCAATCACCACTTCAATTTTCAGTTCACCGATCGCCGTAAAGACATCATAGAGAAGGCCGATACGGTCCTGAGCCTGCAATTCCAATACCGTGTATAGAGGATTGAAGAAATTCGAGACCACCACCCGCTGAGGAATCTCAATCTCCAGGGCTTCCCGGAACAGAGAAGGCCGGTTCGCCTCCTGAATGATCTGACGGAAATCCTCGCAGTCCTCACCGACCCGAAAGGCTTTCTCGACCAAGGCCTCCACCTTGGCGATTTCGCGTTCACTTGTCACCGGTTGGAAATTGGTCGTGCAAACCCGAAAAATATCCAGAACCAGGGAATCGGAGCGGGTGAACAGATCGGCGCTGAGAATATTGATGTTCCGGGCCGCGAAGGCCCCCGCCACTTTCGTGAGCAGGAGATGCCGGTTCCAACAACAGAATTCAGCCAGACTGTATCCTTCATCGGGGCGGGCTTCCCAATTCACCACGGGAACCAGAGATGAGAGGTCGTCTCCGGCAAGGCGCTTAAAAAACCGGTGGAAGAGCTTCACATGCCTTTGGATGCTCGCAGCACCCCTGAACCGGAAATACCGTGCAGGCATGGTGGCAAAGTGGGCCTCGATTTCTCCCTCATAGGTGGCGGGGAATAATCCCAGAATCTTCTCCTTTAGAGTGTCGACCGGTTGGTTGGCTTGTTCCGCGTAGCCGACCCGGTCCTCATAATACGAGCAGGTGTTCCGGTAGAGTTGCATGACGAGGGACTCTTTCCATGCCGTCCAGGATTCGTGGCTGGTTCCTTTGGAATCCACATGCGTGAACAAAAGGAGAGATTCCATGTAACTCCGGCTCCGCATCGCCTTTGCAAAATCCTCGATGGTCGAGGGATCCCCCAGATCTTTCGTCGTGGCGACCCGCCAAAAAATCAGATGGTTGTCGACGAGAAAAATCAGGCGCTTCAACCGGTCACCAGTGATCCGGAGACGACGGGCAACCTTGCTGGCGAGCAGGGCGCTGGCATCCTCATGATGCCTCATGTTTTCAGATCGCCCGGCATCATGCATGATCAGGGCAATGTAGAGGATGTAAGGGTCCTCAAGGTCCAGAAACAACTGCCGGAAGAAACGTGTTTTGGGATCCTCGGATAGAACCAGGGCATCCAGTTCATCAATGCACCGGAGGGTGTGCTCATCCGCAGTGAATTGGTGGAAAAATTCATGCTGCACCAAGTCGGTCAACTCCCCGAATTCTGGCAAATAGCGTCCGAGAAACCCAACCCGATGCATTAGCCGCAACACCCGGGCAACATCCCCCCGGTGTTGGAGGATTTCCTCAAACGTCTCCCGGTTGGCTTTGCTGTAGAGGAACCCCCGGTTCAGGAGAGGCAAACCCCTCCGGAAAAGCCTTCTGATCGAAGGACTGAACTCCAAATGCCGTTGTTGCATATGGAGAAAGATCCGCATCATCCGTTTCGAATCTTCATTGAAAATTTCCTCTGAATCAGGATAGATGAGGCCATTCTTGGAAAAAAAGCCGTCAAAATGTTCGACCCGTTTCTTGCGGCGGGCCAGGAAACCGATGAATCGACTGGGCTTGTCGACCTCAAGATCCAGCTCGAAATTTTCCATCAGCGAAGTGCTGTATTGGTAAAGCCTCCGGGTGTGACCATAATAGTCCCGCATGAACGCCTCAATGCGCCGGATTTTCGTCTTTTGAGGATAGTTCAAGTCTTCAGCAACTTGGCCTTGCAGCCTCAGGGTGAGGATGTCCCCCTGTTTTTTTTGCAGGTAATGCAACGAATTACGGACCCGCATGAGAAACTCGTAAGCATTCTCCATGGCTTTGACCGAACTAAGGCCAAGCAATTTTTCGGTCACCACCGCATTGAGATCTCTCGTCCGCCGCAACACCCATAGGATCCAAATGATGTTGTGATAGTCACGAAGACCTCCACAGCCTTCCTTCACATTGGGTTCTTGCAGATGCACCGTTTGACCAAACTTTTGGTGGCGGGATCGGATATCGCGACTCCGCTCCCCCAAATAATCCTGCTCCCGTCCTTCGACACACCGCTGGAAAAACTGGGATTGGAATTCCTCAAAAATGTCCACATTGCCCGACACAAACCGGGCATCCAAAAGCGCCGTTTTCGTGGGATGATCTTCATTGGCAAAAGTGAGAGAATCGGAAACCGTGCGGACGGACTGAGAAACTTTGAATCCCACATCCATCATCATATAAAGAAGCGTCTCCACCAGATCCTGGAGTACGGCCGGAGTATCACTGATCTCCTTTCCCACCAAGAACATGAGATCGATGTCACTGCCCGGATTGAGCACTCCCCGTCCATATCCTCCACAAGCGACCAGAGCCACCTGTGGCAGCGGGGCTGTGTCATCTGCGTTCTTCGCCGAAAATGCTCCCTCCCGGTAGGCCCCCAGCAAATCATTGATCACCACATCGAGCAGCTGGGCCCGCTTTTCTGCGACCTCAACGCCACCACCGCCCTGCCGGTGCAGAAGACGAAGTCGGTGATTCTCCAGCTTGATAAACCGCCGGTAGGAAAGCAGAAGCTCCTCCCGGTTTTTTGCCTTTCGGCGAAGGGGAATGAGCTTTTCGGCCGCATGGGCGATAACTCTCTCGATATGGGCTTGAGGCATGAAACAGGTTCCTGCCGTGGCTGCGCCAGGAAAGCCGCAAAACTATCACCTGATGACGCAACACGCAATCGCGGAGACCTGCGGGAACGGGTTCCCGCCAGAATGGGAAGCCTACTACCGCAACCAATTGTCAAGGGTGGGCGCGAACCGACTGGCCAGATCAAAGGCAAACCATGCCGCGAGGGCTCCCGCGATCACATCAAGGGTGTAATGGGCACGCAGAACCAACACAATCAGGCCTTCCCCAAAGGCAAGGAGAATGGCAGCCCCTCCCAACCACCAAGGGCCAAAGTGACACATCTGGAGTGCTCCCAATACGGCAAGTGCGGTATGGCCCGAAAAAAAGAAATCATTCCCCACCTCATACGTGACCAACAAGGACGGGAAACCGGGATTCCGCCAAATAATCCCAGGTGGTGGAGGCAAAGTGCAACACAACTGGGAGATTTGGCGGAGTGAAAACACAATCAGCATCCCCAAAAAGGGGGCAAAACTGCGACCGAAGATGGAAAAAACAATGAGGGAAAGCCCCAAAACATCGATACCGAGGGAACTCACAAACAAAGCCCGATTGGCCGCCGCGGTGTTTTCCTGAAAGAAACGATGCCAGCGTTCGGTCCACCCATGCACCGCGTCACCGATCCCCTGGGCACCATTCGCCTTTCTGGCGATGAGGTTTTGACTCCAATACCATACCACCAAGGAGGCAACCACCAGGAGAAATCGCAGGATAATTGAGCTCATGGCGGGGAGGCTAAAAGTTGCGGCGGATCAACCGGAATGCTGGGCCTTCGCACCGCCCCCAATCCAGAATACGCGATTCCCAACGCCGGGTAGGATGCGCTTTCTGTCAGATTGCCAAGCCCTTCCATGTGATGGCCGGTGTCTTCATTCAAAGCCTGACCTTGACGACCCGGTGATTGTAACTGTCCGCAATATAGAGCCAATGGTCGGGCCCAACACAGACTCCGTGAGGCCGGTTCAATTCCCCTACCCCGGTGCCATTTTTGCCAGGGGTTCCTGCGAGAAGCCAGATTTTTCCAGTTAAAGGGTCATATTTCCGGATGGTGTGATTCTCCGCATCAGCGATGTAAACGTTACCCTGTGAGTCTGTGCAAGCATTTTTCGGACCATTCATTTGCGCCTGCAACGCATCCCCCCCATCACCACCTGTGCCTTTGGTACCCGTGACATTGACGACGGTGGTGATTTTCTGGGAACGCTCAATTTTGAACAAAGCATTTCCTTCCCTCGACACAATGTAAACCGTGCCATCCGGAGC
The DNA here is from genome assembly GCA_020852405.1 of Verrucomicrobiales bacterium. GTDB lineage: Bacteria > Verrucomicrobiota > Verrucomicrobiia > Verrucomicrobiales > DEV007 > JACKQE01. Next base: position 1,574 of record JADZAX010000028.1, on the reverse strand, counting down.
CACCGTCACTGCCCGGGGGCTCGGAACCGGAGTCTCCGTGGCCAGTGCCCCTTGAATCAGCGGTCCCTTTTTCCCGTTGCCGGCCACCAACTGAATTCGGCCCGTTTTCAGATCGACCCTGCGCACTCTGGCATTTTCCAGATCCGCCAAATACAGCTGTGACTCATCCGAAGTCAGATAGCAGGAGTAAATCCCTGAATTGTTGGCATCAGCAGCCGGTCCGCCATCGCCCGAGTAACCACGCTGACCGGTTCCCGCAAGGGTTGACACCATTGCAGTTTGTCCATCCACCCGCCGGACCCGCTGGCTCCACGTCTCTGCCAAGAGCAGATCCCCATTGCGTAGAACGGCAAGATCGTGCATGCCACTGAACAGGGCTTCCCCCACGTTTCCGCCATCTCCGCCGGACTTGCCGGAACCACGATTGGACTTGAGGTAAGAGCCACCAATAAAGGTCTGTTTGGTTTCCCCTTTTCCCAGCCTGAAGAGGCGGTTTCCCTCTTCGAATTCCACCCCGTAGAGTGTGCCGGTCCCGTCAAAGCCCACTCCAAACACAGTAAAAACAGGGTCCGAGACCGGAGCTCCGAGGAGAATGGTGAAATCCTGGTTGGCAACAGGGTCCTGTGCGAGGACAGGTCCCGCCATCCAAGACAAGCCAGCGAGCGTTAGAAACGTTGAGTGGATCAGCTTCATGCGGAAAAGCTTTGCCATACTCCCCCGGTGAGGTCAATGCCGCAACCACGCTGCCTCTGCAGCCTTACCGCTTCCAGACCATTCAGGGCTCCAGCACATAGCCTACTCCGTGCACCGTCCGCAGGAGACCGGAGGCCTGACCGGAATCGCCCAGTTTTTTCCTCAATTGGGCGACGCACTGGTCGAGGGTCCGGGTGGTTCCGAAATAACGGACTCCCCATACCGCATCGAGGATGGCATCACGGCTTTTGACCTCGCCACGGTGGGCATGCAGGTATTTCAGAAGATCCATCTCTTTGGGGGTCAGCCGTTCCGAGGTGCCATCGGGTTGAAGCACTTCGTAGGTTCGCTCGCTGATCCGGACCGGGCCGATCAAAAATCCAGTCGAAGCCGGAACGCTCTGGGGCGTCTCACTGCCATGACCAGACCGCCGGAGCAACGCTCTGACCCTGGCGACCAACTCACGGACCCCAAAAGGTTTGGTGACGTAATCGTCGGCACCGGAGTCAAACCCTACCACCTTGTCCATTTCCTGGCCTTTTGCGGTCAACATCAATACCGGAACTCGGCAGCCTTCTTTCCGCATAGCAGAGCAGATCTCGTAACCGCTTCTCCCGGGCAGCATCACGTCCAGAATGATCAAATCGGGTTTTTCCTCCCCAATGGCGTGCCCGACCCTATCCCCCCGGTCGCAGGTTGCAATCGCAAAGCCCTCCGCAGAAAAGACTTCTCCCAATCCAAAGCGGATGCTGGGATCATCTTCAACAATGAGGATTTTGGCACTCTGGGAAAGCTCACTCATGTTTGTTCCTGGTCTGGATTTTCAGCGCAACCAACCGTGTCGGCCAGCGCCGGCAAAGTAAGAAGAAAACTACTTCCTC
>JADZAX010000027.1 GCA_020852405.1 Verrucomicrobiales bacterium | reverse complement strand
CATGGAGGTGGCCCCAATGAGATTGCTCGCGACATGGGGCTGGGCATTGACCCAGGCCAACGCCATCTGGGCAGGATCCAGCCCGGACTCGTGGGCAATGCGGACATAAGCGGCGACCGCCTCATCCGTGTTGGGTTGGTTGTAGCGGGCGAACCGCTCCCACAGGGTCAACCGTGCCCCGGCGGGACGGGCTCCGTTAAGGTATTTCCCAGTCAGTTTGCCGAAGGCCAGGGGCGAGTAAGGAAGCGATCGGAGCGCCTCCCGGTAGCAGATCTCCGCCAACGAATGGTCGAAAGTCCGGTTCACCAGGCTGTAGGAGTTCTGGATCGTGATGATCCTGGGCCACCCCTTTTCCTTGGCGAGGCGGAGAAAGGTCATCGTGCCCCAGGCCGTTTCGTTGGACAGGCCGAAATACCGCACTTTGCCGGCGGCCTGCAAATCCGCGAGAACCTCCAGGGTCTCCTCGATCGGAACCAGGTCTTCGTCGCCAGAGGGGAATTTGAAATCCCGCTCGCCCCAAAGGGGAACCGAGCGGTCGGGCCAATGCAGCTGGTAGAGATCAATGTAGTCGGTTTGGAGCCGACGCAGACTGCCCTCACAAGCGGCTTCGATGTGCTTGCGATTGAGCCGGGGACCTCCCCGCAAATACTTCACATGTTCACCCGGGCCCATTACCTTGGTGGCCAGAGTGATCTTGTCCCGCCCGCCACGGGCGGCAAACCAGGTCCCGATGATCCGTTCGGTCTCATGACAGGTCTCCGCCCGGGGCGGGACGGGATACATTTCAGCGACATCGAACAGATTCACTCCGGCGGCCACCGCCGCATCCATCTGCTCATGCCCTTCGGCCTCGGTGTTTTGTTCGCCCCAGGTCATGGTGCCCAGACCGATGACGGTGACATTGAGATCAGTATGGGGGATGTGTCGGAGTTCCATAATGTGAAATAGATGAGATGGGTGAAATGAAAATGAGAGTTGCGGCGAAAAACCATTCAATCAGGCCGACGGCTCGTCAGTCAACCTGGCGACGGCTTGTTTGACCGATTCCAGAGGGACGGCGTCGCTGACGAAAGCGTCTCCAAGGGAGCGGAGCAGGACAAACCGGATTTGGCCCTCTTCAAATTTTTTGTCGCGCGCCAGAGCGGCAAGGATCTCTTCCTGAGGGACCACCGGATTGAGCCGGACAGGCAGTCTGAGAGAACGAAGAATGCGGACCACGCGGGAAGTCACCGCCGGATCCAGTCCAGCGTGGGTCTCGGAGATCCGCAAGGCCGCCACCACCCCCAAACTGATGGCCTCCCCATGGAGCAGCTGCCCATAGCCGGCGGCAGCTTCGATCCCGTGGCCGATGGTATGACCGAAATTGAGCAGGGCCCGGATGCCTTTCGTTTCCAGCTCATCATCTTCTACAACGGCGGCTTTGATCGCCACATTTCTGCTGATCAGGGACACCAGCGATGCCCGGTCTCCGGCCTGGACCGACTCCCAGTCAGTGCCTTCAACCTCCGAGAGCAAAGCGGCATCACGGATAGCCGCATGTTTGATGATCTCGGCAAAGCCTTCGCGGAATTCCCTTCCCGGCAGAGTGCCAAGGGTTTCCACATCAGCGACCACCAGCGCAGGCTGGTGAAAAGCTCCCAGGAGATTTTTCCCTTCCGGAGTGTTGACCCCGGTTTTGCCTCCTACCGAGCTGTCGACCTGTGAAACAATGGTCGTGGGCACCTGGACATAGGGAATTCCCCGCTGAAAAATCGCCGCCGCGAATCCCGCGACATCTCCCACGACACCTCCGCCGAGGGCGATAAGGAAAGATTTCCGGTCCAGACCGGCCTGAAGCATTCGCCGACAGATCTCCGTGGCCACTTCCATGGATTTGGAGGCTTCGCCGGCCGGAATGGTGATGAGCGTGACCGAAAAGCCAGACGCCTGGAGACGGGCCACCACTTCAGAAGCGTGCAAAGGGGCCACATTCGAGTCCGTGACAACGGCGCAACGCTGCCGGAAACGTCCGGTGGAAGCGATGAGGTCCTGCAAATGCTCGAGCAACCGCCTCCCGACGAGCACTTCATATCCTCCCCCCACGGAAAGGTGGAGTCGTTTCATGGCAGGGTCCAAAGGGGCGGTAACGGGCATGGCTGGGCAGCATTTGTCGCCCCGCTTACCCGTCCCGTCAATGCCAAGGCCATCCCGGATCGGGGGGCATGATGCGGCAAGTAGGCGATGTCATGCAGAGTCAGGCTTCAGAAGCTCTCTTTTCGAGGACAAGGGGCCACCAAAGACGTGCGTTCCCGGAACCACGTGACAATCCTTGGAAGGAGTGCGCGCTCGATCAGGAACATTCTCAATGCAGGCTGGATTCGACCATCTGACTTGGGCGCAGCAGCCGGCGCCAGAAATTCTCCAAATGCCTGGCCACGAACCTCGAAGCTTCGGGGAGTTTGCCGACCTTGTCGGCCTGGCCGAGAAGTTGCTCGCAGGCATAGAGCCTGGCGAGGTCGGTGTCATTCAATTCCACCGGGTCGATGATGCGCATCGCCAAGCCACGATCGACGTCAACATTCCGCAGCGACTCAAAAAGGAAGGGCGCCAATCGGTGCGAAAAGACCACGACTTTCGCCGTGCTGCCTGGTGCGGCATTCCGGGCCCGACCGAGTTCGGCCCTCACGACCTGCGTCCAATAGGCCCCATCCGTGAGTGGAGCGAATCCAATGAGCGCGTGATCGTTCCCGAGATCCCAGGACAAACACGGCACCCCTCCAGAGAGATTTTGTTCGGCCTGGGTCAATCCCGCCAGGTAGGGAGCGACGGTGCGCACCAGACGGTAAATCCGCTGGGGTTCCCACCCGAGCTGCTCCTTGTTGAGAACCTCCCGGTGGAGCACATCGAGCTGGGCGCCCATGTGGTCCACCCAGAAGGGATTTTTCTGCCCTCCGCCAGGGGTCGCCGGCGTGCTTGGGGCCACGTTCCGCGAAGGAACAGTGCCTGTCGCCGGACTTGCCTCAACGCCAGCGGACGGGATTTCGGGGGATCTTCCGCCGGTGCCGGCAGGCATTCCATGTCCATTGGTGGGCCTTCCGGTGCCGTTGCTGGGAGCGCCCGCATCGGTGGGACGGGAATCACTGACAACCCGGCTGCCACGGCGGATTTCCGAAATGATGGCATCGATGTCGTGCAGTGCAGATGCTGGGGCAGGCCCCACATGATTGGTTACGACAACGGGTCGATCGGCTGAAACGCCCGCTGCGGACTCAGGTTCCTTCTCTTTGGCTGGAGCTGGAACAGAAATGGGAGTTTCCGGAGCGACTTGGACCTGAGGCGTCGGTGCTTCGAGGTGCCCGGTGTCGATTTCAAAAGGCGAGGATTTGACCGGTCCTCCCAACGAGCCTGGGAACCGGGGCGATTTGATGGTGTTGGTGGAGGATTGGGGCACGGTCGGGGCCTGCAACGGGGAAATCCTGGACTGGTTCTGGCCATCCCTGCCCAGAGACACCCATTCATCCCAAGCGGGACGGGCTTTCCGGAGCACTTCCCGCGGAGAAAGTCCCTGCGGCACCGCATGCGCATGCCATTGCTCGCGACGGGCAAGAAATTCCCAAAAGGCTTCGACCACAGCGGGCACTTGGCCGTGGGTGGCCAGCCGCGACTTGACCAAAGAGGCGGCAATTTCAACCGGAACATCACCGAGAACCATGGACTCTCCGGTGAGCCGATCCACCCAGGCGCTCGGAATGCGGCCATCAAAAATCGAATTCCACACATCACGGTTCAGGCAAAGCAGGGTGACGCTCCGGGGCACCACCTGCCGCAGAGTGGTGATTACTTCCGCGATTTCCATCCCGGCAGTGGCCGATCCGAAAAAACCATCCAGATGATCCGCCACAAATGCCACGGAACGGCACTCGGAGGCAATCCGCAGGAACTGCCCCAGAGCATCACGCGCCTCGGCTTGACGAAGAATATTCAGGCCATCCCACGACCCCGGGGATCCGCTGAAGTGCGCCTGGACGACTTCACACCAGAACTCAAGCATTTCCGGGCGCATGTCCCAGCGACGCCCCAAAGTCCGCTCCGCACCGGGCAACAACGTGTTTCCATGACGGATGAACCAGGCACTGGCGCTGCCGACAGAGGCGGGATCGAAGGCCGCGCGAAACCGGATCGACAGGGAAGCTTCATCGGCGGGCATTTCTCCCGGACGGATGGCGCCAGCTTTGGCGGCTTCGAGCAGGAGCTGGGCGGCAAAGTATCGGGCCGCTTCGTCCAACAGGCTGCAGGCATACTGGGAGCAGCGCTTCTCCCCGTAGAGGCGGAGCACAGACTGCAGGACCCCCTCCCAAGTGACCGGGCGTGCCGGATCCAAAGGGAGAGGAAGCGTGGCGACCAGACCTCCCGTGACCGCTTCGAGGCGTGAAATGAGGTGGGTTTTACCATAGCCGGCCCGGGGGGCGGCGATCAGCAACGTGCGGCCGGTGTTCCCCCAGGTGGCCCCAACCTCGCCCTGGCGGACAAGCTCCTCAAAAACCCGGACACATTGCGTCATGGCCGAAGAGTGCAGGTCGGCCACCCCGGGAACTTCACTGAAGCCCGGTTGAAACACGTCGTGAAGGAATGGGTTGCCCATCGCTGCGGGACTTTTGACAGTGTCGCTCGTTTGCATTGAGAAAATATTTCTCTACGCGACGCAGAAATGCAATCTAATTATAGTAATCATGAGAGAATTTCCTATTTTTGAGATTTAATTAGTATTTCTGTAATTTTCGACCTGCTCAAAAGGATTGAAACAAACTCCACTGGCAGGAGGGGATTTGCCGTGTATCGTGCTTCATTATGGATTGGCAAGCAATTCTCACCAGCAGCTTTTTCTGGGGCTTCATGCTCGGACTCGTTTTCTGCGTCCTCTCCCTCTTCGCCCTGTTCCGCAGCCAAGGGGAACTGAAGCGATTCCGCAGGATGTTGTCTGACAAATTGGAAATTGATGCGGACCAGATCGCGACCTTGAAAAAAGAAGTCGCCTCTCTGAAATCGGAAAATGAAAACATGCGGATCAAAATCGGAGCCGGCGCCGGCGGCGGAAACAATCTCCAAAGCTTGGAACGCCATTTGGAAATTTATGCCCGGTCGGAAAAAGCGATGATGGTTTCCGCTCCCGGTTTTGCCGGCGCCTGGGAAAACGCCAAGTCTGCCGCCATGTCCGAGATTGAGGATGAAGAGCGGGGCAAAAGCCTTCCCCGCAGGATCTTTCAGAAGCTTTTTGCCCCATCCAAGGAAGCCGCTAAGAACTTGCCCCAAAAAGGCGAGATCATTGCGGCCGGTTCCGGCGGCGACAACCTGGACGGTTGAACTCCGTTCCTGCGGACTTCCAATCCCCCCCCTCATGGGTATCCGCATCCATCTCGCTGACATCCCTTCGGAAGGTCTGGAAATTCAGGGCCAATTGACGGCCTCTGTGTTTGACCTGCCAGAAGGGGATCCCGCGCACCCCGTAGGGCCGCTCAGTTATGACCTTCTCCTGTTACAGGACGAGGGACTGGTCCTCCTTGAAGGCATTCTCCAAGCGCCTTTCGAACTCCAATGTGTGAGATGTCTGAGGACCTATGTCCAAAACTGTGTGATCGATCCTTATTCCGGAGAAATCGACCCGGAAGGAGCTGCCGCCATTGATCTGGTCGATACCTTGCGGGAAGATCTTCTGCTGGCACTGCCGCCCTATCCTCATTGCAACGAGAGCGATACAGACCTTGGGGAATGCGTGCCTCCGGGACCTCTTCATTACGAAAGTCCCGCTTCGCCGGCCCAAACTCCGGAGGGAGAACCTCCCAATATTTGGGCGGCCCTTGATCAAATCGATACGACTCCCAGTTGACATTCCATAAATCGGGTCTTTACTCCACCGCTTCGTTCCCAACCGCAACCTTTCCAAGATCAGCAAGCCATGGCCGTACCAAAACGCCGCACCTCGAAGATGAAAAAGCGCCTCCGCCGTGGCGCCAACCGCTGGCATGCGCCAGTGTTCAAAACCTGCCCGGAATGTAACGCCTCTGTGCCTTCGCACATCGCGTGCCCCAGCTGTGGCCATTACCGGGATCGTCAGGTTCTTACCATTGAGGCCATTTAATCCATAGCTTCGGGTTTCCCACCACAGGGATAAAGTCACTCTAGCGGAAAGCCGGGTGACTTTCTTTTGGGGGGAGCCTCGACATCGCTGTTCCTCAACGACCCGACCATGAAAATCGCGCTCGATGCCATGGGGGGCGATTTTGCACCTCAAGCGGTCATCGCAGGGGCCAAGTGGGCTCTCGAGGAGCTCGACTCGATCAGCAAGCTCTATCTCGTTGGTGACGAGAGCCTTGTCCGCTCGGAGCTGGACAAGATTTCCTTTGCCCATCGCAAGCTGGAAATTGTCCATTCCGCCGAAGTCATCGGAATGGATGAATCACCCGTTAAAGCCCTCCGACTCAAGAAGAAATCCTCGGTCGGTATCGCCACCGACCTGGTCAAGGACGGCACCTGTGCCGCTGTGGTCAGCGCCGGCAACACCGGAGCCGCGGTGGCCGCCGCCACCTTGAAACTCAGGCATCTGGCTGGCGTGGAACGGGCAGGCATCGCCGCTCCGTTGCCGAATGACCATGGTCCGTTGAACATCGTCGACGCCGGGGCCAATCCAGAAGCAAAGCCCCGTCATCTGCTGCAGTATGCCATCATGGGGTCCGTCTTTGCCCGGCATGTCCAGGGAAAGCAAAACCCCGTGGTGGGCCTGATGTCTGTGGGCGAGGAAGACACCAAAGGAACCGAGTTCACCAGAGAGGTTTTCTCCCTCCTTAAGGCCAGCCCACTCAATTTCATCGGCAATGTGGAAGGGCACGATCTTTTTGAAACGCCCCTGGATGTCCTCGTCTGTGATGGCTTTGTCGGGAACATTGTCCTGAAAAGCTGTGAAGCGACCGCCAAAGCCGTCCTCATGGCGATCAAAGAACACATT
>JADZAX010000026.1 GCA_020852405.1 Verrucomicrobiales bacterium | reverse complement strand
GGTGGCGGGGTGGGCGCCGACGGCAGAGGCGGAACGGGTGGCGGGGTGGGCGCCGACGGCAGAGGCGGAACGGGTGGCGGGGTGGGCGCCGACGGCAGAGGCGGAACGGGTGGCGGAGTGGGCGCCGCGGAATTCCCCTGGGCTCCGGGCGCTTTCGGAGGGAAGCGTTTTTCCAAAGAAACGATGGCGTTTTGAGTCACCTCGTAGGCCACGTCTGAGAAGGCGGGGTCCTTTCTAATCTCCGCAAGCGCCTGGCTCTCGAAGATCCTTTCCAAGTCTGCCAAGCCTAGTTTGACTGCCTGCCGCAATGCCGCAAGCGATTCCAGCTTGCGGTCGGCCATGGCCTCGATGATGGCCAGGGTGACGCGGTGCTCTGGATCCTTCGGCGCCAGTTGGATAACCTTGCCGTTCAGCACACGGGCCTCCTCCAAATCCCCCGCGGTGATTGCCGCTTCCAAGGCGGGAGCCAGGGTCGTCACCGTTTCTTTATCAGGAGTGGCTTGCGCTTGTGCCCAAGACGAGGGCATCAATAAAGCAACCCCCATGACCATGCCAAAAAGTAGCTTCATATGATTTGATTGGTGAGAATGGCGCATTCTTGCGTGAAGTCGGTCGTCTCTGCAAGCATATTCTGTGTCGTCGGCATAAAATTCTTGCCTTCTCTCTGGCCGCTGACCAAGGGGACAGAGGGGACGGTTCCGCTCACAGGATTGTGGATCCTCCGGGGAGTTCTTTCACCGCAACGGCGCGCTTTTCACATCGAGATCGGGCTTGGTGTTCCAGCGTTGTTTCCAATCCGGTTTTTCAATCCGGGACCGGAAAATGATGGTGTTGTCGAGAGCGAGATCGTCCGTCCAGATGAAGTTGGCGCCTTCAAAATCGCTTTCGTAATAAGGCTGCTTGGGATCGACCTCCTCCACGGTGAACTCCTTGGCGTTGGCCCAGGAACTGTCATCGAACTCCACCGTCCACCAGTCGGGAGGCAGCGCTTCCTTCTTTACCCGGGGATTGGCTTTGTCGCTGTTGAGGGGACCCTGGAAGAAATTTTTCGCCTTCCACGTGGCGTTGGTCACGGTGCCATCACCGAATTTCAGGATGAATCCCCCGTCCCCGATCTTGGTGCCGTATTCCATACCGGTCTCGGGATCGGCGTTGTCTTTGGCGAGCACGGCGATGGTCATGGGATACTCGGGGAGAAAATCCACACTCACGACATTGTGCGGCGTGAACTGAATCGGATCGACTGCGACAAGGCGGCCATTGACGTACAGCATGAACCAGTTGTCAGCGTATACGTTGAGCTTGATCGTGTCATCGATGCTTGGCTTGATGAGTCCGCTCTGGTCGGGACCTCCCTTGCCTTTGCCACCGGGTCCTCCGGAACCTTTCGGACGATCGCCGCCCGACGGAGGGGAAGGTGGTGGTTCTTTCATTGATCCCGGGGCCTCCGGACGTTGATCACCGCCGCCGCCCGCGGCGCTGCCGTTGCTGGTGTGAACGACGCGCAGGGACGAACGGGCTAGCACCTTGCCTTGCATCGCGCTGAGCAGCACCTCCCGGTCCACCTCCGCCGGTGGCTGCGTGAGAATCAACGGAGAGGACAAGGCATACAGCGTAAGAACGTAGGTTTTGGCGCCGGGCCCTTTCGAGTGGGGCGGCTCATAACCAACGGCACCTTTGAAACCGATGCCTGTCTTTCCCACGGATTGCGAGTCTTTGGGAAGGCTGGTGACACTGGCCGGGATGTCCCAGACCGTCCAATACCATTTCTTGTCACCACCGGGAGCGACATGATCCATGATCAACGCATAGCTCCTGGTGGAAGCCGGGGCTCCCGTCCATTCCAAGGGAGGACTGATACCGGCACCATCGCCAGTGAACTCAGTGGGCAAGTCTTTGAGATCTTCGACTACGGGACTACTCAGGGTGAACCGGCCATCACTGCTGCGCGGTTGATCCGGCAGCGGCACAAAGGCTTCCTGCTTGCCGCCCCTCCCCGCCCCGGGCGTCGGCTTCATGTCGTCACGCGGAGGAGGTTCATTGCCGCGGGGATTTCGTTGAGGCGGCGCATTTCCCGCAAGTTCATCGAGTTCCGGAGTGTCCAGTTTGCCGTCCTGGTTGTGGTCCAGAGACCTGAATTTCTCACGGGCTTCCGCCATCGCTTCGGCGAGCGGGGCTCCGGATTTTGCGGCATTCGCTTTGGCATGGTCGGCAAATTCCTGGGCGGTGACGAAGCCATCGCCGTTCAGATCCAATATTCCCTGAATCGGAGCCTGAGGCCGCGGCGGACGGGCACCTTCGCCTTCAGGAGGCGGTGGCGGCGGATCTCCGGGCCGCATTCCCTCCCCCTGGTCTCCTTTTCCCCTGCCCTGTCCTCTGGGCCCTCCCGGTCCGCCACCACCCTTGCGGGCAGTGTAGGTTTCTTGCACGATTTCGCCGCCCCCGTTGTCAAATTCGAACGGGTAGGTGCCGTCCGCGTTGATCTGGTACGATACGGACCGCTTTCCACCATCCACGGTGTAGCTCAGTTTGTAGGCATCCGTCGCAGTGCTCTCAAATCCCGTGATCTCGGCCCCTCGGAGGGCCTGAAGCGATCCCCTCACGGGCTGGGCGTGCGGTTGGGGATCGACCTGTCCTTCGACCTCGACCACCTCTCCGTGGAATCCGCCCAGGACGTAGGGATACTCCCGGGCTCCATGGTAATGGTAACCCACCCCCGGGGTTTCGTGACCGTGGCATTCATCGAGCGTTCCAACGGGAGACCCGTCAGGTTCAGTCAGACCAAAAATCGGATAACCGTCCAGAGCATAGGCGACGGGATTGCCTTTTCCGACCACACTCTCCAGATGAAAAGGAGTGACATGGTAATGATAATCGTCGGCGCGGCCACAATGCCCTCCCCACTGGTCGAGTTCCCCGATCTCCTGGGAAATTTCACCCCGGTTGTTCTGCGGATTGAAGATCGGGATGCCATTGACGCCGAGCGCAATGGCCCCGCGGAGAAATCGCCCTTTGATCATGGCCGGGGTTTTCGCGGGCACCGGATGGAGCGGAATCCGCCAGGCATTTTTTCCAGTGTAGGGCTGCGGCAACGGAACCTGCTGCTGCCAGGCCGTGATCCCTACCATCATGTTGTGATCCGGCATCCCGTTGGAGGCGATGTAGAGGTGGTCCTGATCCCATCTCAACTGCAGCTTTGGAAACCTCTGGAAGGGTAACGCCTGGGCGGGAGTCGCTCCGGCGGCACTGCTTGGCAGCAGAGCGGCGGCGGTCATCTGCGACAAACCATGGCCGGTCAGCCACTCTTGAAAAATGTGTGCCCGCAACGCCTCGCGGTCGACGGGGGTTCCGGCTTCCCCGCCGACGTTCCAGGGGTGGGCGGAAACCGGCGCAGTCATGGACAGCAAGACTCCAGCGAGCAGGGATTGGAAACTGTTCATGGGATTCTCCTGATTGAAACGGATCCAATCTCCTTGGTTGCTGTCAAAGTATCATCAGCAACGATGGGCTGAATTGTCGGATTTGTGTAAAGAAGCGGCACCGATTTCCGATCCCCTCCCCTAACGATCGCCTCCTGTCTGAAGGGGGGACTTCGGCAGATGACTCCGGACAAACCACAGCAGCAACGGGAAGGCCGGCTCCGGCATGCTTCCGTGGTCAAAGCCTTGCAACTGATGGAGGCTGATTTCGGGATGTTCAGCCGCTGCTGTCTTTCGAGCCATACCAAGGGATGAAGTGAGCCAGAATCAAGGGTTCCGATTCTCCCGGGGCGGGCCCCGCGACGGAGTTCAAACAGGCGCCCAGAGTGACCGTGAGCAGGGATCGGGAAACCATGCGATCACCATTGTCCCAACCGGGAGTCTTGGCAATCCCGGGGACGCCGCACGCCTTGGGTTCTTGGAAGAGAATTGTCAGGATTTGGCAAAAAGGGTGGCCAAGTCGGGCGCCTCTGCCGACAGTGGAACATGCGCATTCTGGTCATCGACGACGACGCGGAACTCTGCCAACTGGTGGCGGACTACCTGGGGCCGATGGGGTTCGAGGTCGCCTCCACGCAGGAAGGAGAGGACGGGGCCGCACGGGCCACCGAGGAGTTCTGGCATGCGGTCATCCTCGATGTGATGCTGCCTGACCTCGACGGCTTCGAAGTGCTGCGACGGATCCGCTCCCATTCAAAAGTCCCTGTCTTGATGCTGACCGGTCGCGGAGAGGAAGTGGACCGGGTGGTGGGCCTGGAACTCGGAGCCGACGACTACCTGCCGAAAACCTTCTCCTCCCGGGAATTGCTGGCCCGACTGAGGGCCGTGGTGCGACGCGCCGGTTGGGTCTCGGAAGTGGTTCCGGAGGCTCCCCTGAAGGAGATCGTCCTTGGTCCGCTCCGCATCAATCCGGAAGCCCACACAGCCGTGTTGGGCGATGAAGCCCTCTCCCTGACTCCCGCCGAATTTGGTTTGTTGCTCGCGCTCGCCAAAGCCAAAGGCCGGGTCAAAACGCGAGAACAACTCATCGAGGAGGTCGCGGACCGCGAATGGGACGTTTTCGACCGGGCCATCGACATGCACATTTCCACCCTGCGCCGCAAACTTGGCGATGATCCGAAAAACCCGACCTACATCAGAACGGTGCGGGGCTATGGATACCAACTGCTTGCCCCGCATCCCTGATCCCCCATGGCACGCATCCGACTGCCTCTCTATGGCAAGGTGTTGTTCTGGTTCCTCGCCAACCTGCTGCTTCTCGCCGTCCTGGGGCTCCTCTTCCTGCGCATGGAGTTTCGTCTCAGTCTGGACTGGATGTTGGCCGGACCGGGAGGCGACCGCATCGAGCACCTCGCAGAGGAGTTGACGGAGGAATGCCGCGCCACCCCCGAGGACCAATGGACGTCAGTCCTGGAACGTTACTCCGCCTCCACCGGACTGACGCTGGCCTTGTATGGCAATGATGGCCGTCAGGTGCTCGGGTCGGTCAGTGAGGTGCCACCCGAGGTCCGGATAAAACTCATCGACAAGCGCAATGCCAACGACCTGCCTCCCCCACCCCGGGGTGACCGCAAGCCGAAACCCCGGGAGGCTCGTCCCCCCAATGACGCCCCACCCAAGCCGCGCTTCATGCTGCGATCCGACCACCCCACGCGCTATTGGGCCGGCATCCACCTCTCCCTCGCCCATGGCGGAGGACCGGAACGCCGTCCCCTGACGCTGGTGATGATTTCGGAAACCCTCAGCGGAGGAGGTTTGTTTTTTGATCCCTGGCCCTGGATCTGGCTCGCCGCGGGCGGACTGGCGCTTTCCGCCCTCGTCTGGCTGCCCTTGGTCGGTGGCATCACCCGCGCGATCCGTCGTCTCAACGAAGCGGCCCGGTCAGTGGCCAGGGGCCGGTTCGAAGTCCGGGTGCCGAATCAGCGTCAGGATGAACTGGGGGAACTCGCGACCTCGGTGAATGCGATGGCGGCACAACTCGGTGATTATGTGGCCCAGCAAAGACGGATCACCAGCGATGTGGCGCATGAGCTCTGCTCCCCCATTGCCCGGATGCAGATGGCCTTGGGAGTGCTGGAACAGCGGGGAACGCCGGAACAGGAAACCTACCTGCAGAAGATAGACGCGGAACTCCAGCACATGGCTCGCCTCGTTGAGGAAATCCTCGCCTTCTCCAAAGCCGAAACCTTGCCCGGAAATGAGCCCCGTGTCGAGATCGACCTGCCCGGGCTGATTGAGGAAGTGGTGGCCCGGGAAGCCGGTGGTCAGGAGATCTCCCTCTCGGTGCCCGAGGGTGCGAAGATCACCTCTCTCCAGGGCGCCCTGGACCGGGCGTTGGGCAATGTGCTGCGGAATGCCGTCCGCTATGCCGGAGCGTCAGGCCCCATCAGGATCGAGGTTTCCCAACAGGACGGGCAGACTCTGGTCCGCATCACCGACCAGGGGCCCGGGGTGACTGCGGACGCGCTGCCGCGGCTTTTCGAACCATTCTACCGCCCGGAAGCGGCGCGGGGCCGCCACTCCGGAGGAAGCGGGCTCGGACTGGCGATCGTGAAACGCTGCGTCGAAGCCTGCGGTGGCACGGTCACGGCGGCGTTGCGCAGCCCGCAGGGGCTGGAAGTCGTGATGAGTCTGCCGAATCTGCCGTGAGCCCGGGGGGATCTCATGGGGGAACCCGACGCACGGTGTAGGCGATCCGAGGATTCAGCAAGGATCTGCCGTCAACCGACTTGAGTTTGTCCAAGCGAAACTCATAGACGTGGTCGCGAACCCAGGCGCCGAGTTCCACCTCCACGCTCCGCCGGTCTTCCCCGATTGTGATTTTTTCCACCTCGATGAAACCCTTGTCAGTCTGCGGGGAGCCGTAATCCTTGTGGTAAAGGTAGGTGTAGTGATCGCCTCCCCAGAGTTCCGCGGTATCGGAACTTTCATCCAGTCCTGCGGTGAACGTGAAGCGGAATCCTTTGGGTGTGAATTTCATGTCCAGAATATCGAAGGGCACCTTGCCGGTTGGAACCACCGTGCCAATCCCTTCGCCTCCGGCCCAGGACAAATGAGTCCTGCCGACGTAAAGCACATCGTCTACGAAAGCAAGCCGGTGGACCCCGCGTTTTAAGGTCTCGCTTTGGATCCAGTTCACCGTGGCCCCCTGCCAGACTCCGTCGATTTCCTCCATCAGAACCCGGAGAATTTTAGGTGAGTTCATCTCGCCAACAATGGTCTGGCCGGCAAAGGGCCCCCAGGCGTTGCTCTTGGGAATTTGGACGATCTGGGTCGGGGAGTTCGCGAAGTGTCCGTGCGGAAACCAGACCGCCGCCGGAGTCCGGAGCCGGTCAAGATCCTCAACCGGCACCTCCAAAGGAACTCTGCCATCCCAGTCCGGTCGCCAGACCAGACTCGCGGGATGACCGTAAAACCCGTCCTTTTTGACCACGAACAATTCACTGGACCCCCGCCAGTCACCTTGGTTGTCATCGACCAGGAGATTTCCCTGGGCATCAAAACCGATCCCGTCCGGTGAACGGAAGCCACAGGCCCATGGCTCGGCTTTGCCGGTCTCCGGATCCACCTTGACCACCCAGCCCCGGAGGGGGACCCGGGAATACATCCGCCCGACGTCTTTCCCGACCTTCTTCCATTCGGTGTAGAATTTCTCCCGGGGCACTCCGATCCTGCTGAATTCTCCGCGGACCTCCTTGAAGACGGTGTCACCCTGCGACGCGAGATTGAGCGACACGATCAGTTTGCCGTCCGGCGCCCGGACCGGGCCAAAGGCAAACTCATGATAGTTGCCACTCAGGCCGAAGCCGTCCCAGAGGGTTTCATAACTGTCGCAGACCCCATCCCCGTCGGTGTCACGCAGACGCGTCAGCTCGGGACGCTGCATGACCAGAATGCTCGCAGCACTCTCGACGAGAATCCCGAGTGGTTCGTGCAGACCTTCGGCAAAGATCTGCCAGGTCTTGTCCTTGGGATTGTAGATCCCGACTTGACCGTGATGGAAGCAGGCGGCGATGCGCCCGTCGGGCATCGCATCGAGTCCTCCGACCTCGGGCGCCACGCCGGGAGGCATGATCAGTTTGCCAATGGAGTAGCAGGCCTCCACGGGATCGGGCTTCGGCTGTTGGGCCACGCCCGGCGACGCGATCGCGAGCAGGCAGAATGGAAGCAGGACGGAACAGAGTTTCATGAAAAAATAGGAAGGACGGTGGAGGGTCAGAGCTTGGCCTTCAGGAGCGTCAGCACCAGCCCTTCGTCATGGTTACCGAACCAGCGCCATTCGCCTTCCTCTCCCTGGGTGGGAACACCCGCCACAGGCAGGACGCTTGCCTTCTGGGATCCAAAGCTTCTGGTCACATTGCCTGCGGCATTGACCCCCAACGTCTCCTCCACCGGAACCCCATCCAATGTGTAGCGGAACGTGGGCAATCCCTGGTGAAGTGTGTAGCCCAGGAATTTGACCCGTGGCGGCGGAGCGTCCGCTTTTCCAAGACGGACCGGGAAACGGTCCCCGGATTCAGACCACACCGGTTTGCCACCGGGAACCGGCAGGTCTCGGCCACTGCCTGCCCAGTTTTTGGTCGCATCGATGAATTCCCCTTTCCAAACATACCGCAGCCGGCACTGCCCCGCATCCCAGCAGGCATTCCACTCTCCCGGCAGGGCGATGGCGATGGCTGCCGGACCGCAGTCGGGCATGAAAATGCGCTGCACAAAGGGACGCCTTCCGCCTCCGGCCACAAACGTCTGGGCCGCCGTGGGGGGGAGGTTAGGATCCTCCTTCAGGGGGGGCATTTTCACCCCGACATAGGCCGCGCCATACATGATCAATCCGTGTCCCGGAAAGGTGCAGATGTAGGGATAAATCCCCGGTTCCGACGGCATGGTCACTCTCAGGGAGTCCTTTTTTTCTGCCGCGAGCAGTTTGGAAGCGACCAGAATGGCATCACTGGGGGGCACGAACTGCAGGGCCGGTCCCTTGTCGGCGAGTTGCAGCGACGCATTGACGATGGCCTCGCGCTGCCCGGGTTTCACCAGAACGAAATTGTGCATCTGATCCGTCGAATCGAGATTCGCCAGGTTGATCAGCATGTCTGCGCCGGGGGCGCATTCAAAACGCGGTGGATCAAAGCGCAAGCCATCGCGCATGGCGATTTGCACGGTTTTCGGCTTGGCGGCCGTCTTCCCTTTTCCGGATTCGGGACTTTTTTGCGACCACGCCAAAGCGGGCGCGAACAGGGCGAGGCCCAGGAGGGCGGAACGGCATGTCATGCGGGAATGGGGAAATGCGTGAAGAAGTCGGACGAACCTTCGCCGAATCCATCCAAATGGCAAGCAGGGCCCCAGAACAGGGCCACGGGGAGGGAAAGTGATCTCCCCGGGTTCGGCTCAGGGAACCGCCAGTTGATTCGGGCGGGACCAGGCGATCCGCGACAACAGGGTGTCCCCCCTGGCTTCTCTTTTGGGCATCCATTCCCCGACGGTGACCCAACTTTCGGTGGAGGAGGCATTGATGGTGTGAAAATTCCCCATCAGGGCCACTTCATCGGGATTCTGCAGGCCATCCCCCACCAAAGGAAGGACGACACGCTCGCTGTCACGGAGAAGACACAGTTTGACGGGATCGACGCGGGCCATCCAGAGCGGAGAACGCCAACGGGGGACCTTGAGATTCCCCGCATCCTTTCTGGTGTAGACGAGAAACAAGCCCTCGGAATGGGTCAGCCAATGCTGCTGGGTCGTGGACAGGTCGAGAGGTTCGCCGTCCTCCCAGGCCCAGGCTTTCTTCTCGGAATAAGCCAGCCCGTCGTCGCTGACACAGACATACCCGCGGTTGTCCTCCGCCCGGATGGTCAGGTAAATGCGGTTCTGGAACCCGGTGATGGAGGGTTCGAGAAGGCCCCGCCCTTTGGAATTGGAAATCGCGGGGCCGACTTCCTTCACGGTGAGCGTGGCGCCATCAAATCCACAACGCACCCCGGCGACCTGCCGGTTGGCCTCGGTCGCTCCAAAAGTGAAAGCCAGCAGGATGTCCCCGCCAGGCAGCGTGACCCGTTGTCCGCAGTTGTTGGAGTAGATGAACGCCCCCCGGGGATCGTTCCATTCGAGTTTTTGCTGCTCCGACCAGGAGCCGTCGGCCCGTCGCACCGTGTAGACAGGGTAACGCGGCAGTTGGTCTTTCCGGGAAAAAGCCGGGCCCCGGTAGAAGACAACGTGCCCCATCGCCAGCGTGGTGTTGGTTTTGTGATGGAACTGGGGCACCACGTCACAGACCCCCTTTTCCAATCCCTCATGATCGGCCATCGGCACCCGGCCCAGCGATGGCACGGGGACCGGGTCGCTCCAGGTCTTGCCGAGATCATGGGAACGGGTCCAATGCACCGGACCGAAAAAGTCCGAACCCCGGATGCTTTGCAGGGTCATCAAAACGAAAGGCTTTCCACCTTCTCCATCCACCAGGCAGGCCCGGGGATGAAACCAGGTCGTGCCTGTGCCATCCCGGTTCCGCCACAGAACTTCCTTTTTGATGGAGGCCACCAGACCTGATTCTTCAGCCGTGCCTCCAGTCGGGAGGCACCATCCGACGGCCCCTGTGGCGGCAAGAAACTGACGTCGGTTCATGGTGCGGAGAGAGGGTGGACAACGCGGAAGGAAGAGGTCGTTCAATTCTGGCGCACCACCTCCACGCCATTGAGCACCGGGAGATGATCCGCGGAGGAAGCCGTTCCCGGAGCGGCCTCTTCTTCGATGTCGAGAGTGCGGGAGACTTCTATGTTGTCAAACTCCAGCACTTTGGCGGCAGAGGAGCCGTTGGCAACGACGATGTCTTCGGCCACCGTTTTCCCCTGCAGACGGAGCGCAAAATGCCGGGGGGCACCGGCGGGAGAGTCGGCCGCATCCTTGCCGGGAGCGCCGAAATGCAGCCGGACACGGTAGGTGGCGGGAGGATCATTTTCCCCGAGCAACGGCAGACTCGCTTTGGTCAGCCCATTGGCCCAGGAGGTGTAGACCCAGGCGGGTGCGGCCCCTTTTTGGGAGGAAACATCGACCGCAGCGGCATCGGTGCTCCGCGCAACCCATCCGCCTCCCTTGACGAACGCGGGAGCAAAATCGAGCGCCAGATTGAGCCCGGTATCCCGCTCCGGTGCAGGTCGTGGATAGGCCAGCCAGATGCGTCCCTCCGGATCACGCCGGTCGCCGGGCGCGCCGAGATTGAAGGCCGCTTCTTTGACCGGGGTCTTCGCTCCGGTTGAACTGAAGATGGCCCAATCGCCCCGGTCCTCGCGCGGCTCCATCACAATCGTCGAGGAGATGGAGAACAGGCAGACACATCCCGCGCTGGACTCCGGAATGCTGATCAGCCCGTTGGCGGGAATCGCGTTGATCCAGCACCCCGTCCGGTGTCCCGCGAAATGCTGGGTCCCGGCGTCTTCTTTCAAATCGTAGAACCCGGTGAAACCAGAGCGGAAGGTGAGCAAATTGGGACTGCCCGCGAGCATTCCGCAATGGTGGCCGGAACGCATCAGACTCCAGGCTTCGTCATCCCCCGTGAGCGGATTTTTGCGCGTCTTCTGCTTGCCGGTGTAGAGGTCATACCCCCAAGGCTCGGCGATGATCTCGTCGCTCACGATGATGGGACGGTGACGGTAATTGGCGTCCTTGGACCACATTTTTTTGCCATCGGTGGCGGAAAGAGCGAGCAAGCGCCGTTGGGAGAATTCGCCGGAGAGGAACTGCTGCCAGTAATGGCCGTTGGCATTGGCCCCGCACAACACCAGAACATTGTTGCGGAACAGCAGGGTCAGCTTGCCTCCGCCGGTTCCGACTTCACTGCAATCGGTGACATCGACCGCCTGTTCCCAGAGCTTCTTGCCGGTGCGGGAGTCGATCGCCACCGCGAGACGGAGGTCCTGCTTTTTGAGTTCGGCCTCGGCTTTCACCGCATCCTCGGGCTTCAGATTCTGGTACCGCGCCTTGTCCTGGAGCAGGATGGCCTGCCGTTGTTCCGCGGTGATGGTGCTGTCGATGAAGTAGACCGCGTCATCCCCCACCGCCACCGTCTGATGTTCGATGGTCTGGCCTTTGTAATGCCAGAGATGCTTGCCGGTGGCCACGTCGATCGCGAATATTCCATCTGTCGAGTCCTCCGTGCGGCGGCCCCGGCGACGGTCTTTCTGCTCCAGCTCCTCCCGAACCGTTGCGGTGCCGTAAAGGATCCCGTTTTGATAAGCCACGAATCCCCACTGGTGGGTGCCATCGCGCACCCCTTCGGGAAGGAGGTGCGCAGCCTGTTCCTTGCCGGTGGCGGCATCCAGCTGGATGCACTTGTCCCGTTCCATGAAGAACAGGCTGTCATCACTCGCCACCAGATTTCCCGGGTTCTGATTCTGGAACACCCCGGTGCGGATCGAGGCGGGATTTTCACGCTCCCACAAGAACCTCCCGTTGTAGGCGTCGTAAGCCATGATGCGGTCCTCGCCCTGGGCGAAGAGACGGCCATTGATTGCGAGGGGACCGACGGCCCCATCGTGGCGGTTGACCATCTGTCCTTCACCGGGATCACCATACCACAGCACCCCAAGATTGCCGTTGACCCGGTAGTCATATCCGCAGGCGGTGTTCCCGGCTTCCCCGTATTGGTGGGACCAGCTCCCGGCTCCCGG
>JADZAX010000025.1 GCA_020852405.1 Verrucomicrobiales bacterium | reverse complement strand
TGCGCGTTGATCGCGAGGGTGAGTTCCGGTTCGGGGACATCCCAGGTGGAGTCGGCCCGCACTCTCACTCCGGCCCGGTGGCCCCGGGATCTCGCGGCGGTGGCTTTGAAGAACAATTCCGGGCGCGCCGCCTCGTAGACCTTGTCATAAAAAATGGCTCCTCCCGCGACTTCCGCTTCCTCCATCCGGGCTACCCGGCTCCGGTAGTAGGTGACCCCGGCGGCCCAGACTTCCTGGCTTTCGAGCGGGGCCGCAAAGGGATAGTTTGCCAGGTCGGGCGGGGTGCTGGGCGTGGCCGAGGCCAACGCTGCGGCGAGCCACTCCGCCGGGTCCGGGCTCTGAAACAACGCGTCAAAACCCTGCCCGGGGGCGGTCTCCAGCCAGGTGTCTTCGTGGTGAATCAGGCAGGCGCCGGTCGGCAGGCGGTAGAGTGCGGTCATACGTGGCCAACGGTGGGGGATTTCGGCAGAAATGCAAGGGGCGTGAGCAATGGGGGCGGGTGCGACCCCCAGCTCAAACCCCGTTCGAATGGGATGGTGGCGGAAATTTTCACGACTCGCAGATTGACGCCAGAGGCACTTGGGTGAATCTAGACTTCATGAAGGAACGAAGTGCTGGCGTGGGCTTGATGGCCCTTCTTTGTGGAGTTTGGGGAATCGTGGGGGCTCTACCAGGCCAGGAGGCCCGGCATGCGCTGGTGATTGGAAACAATGACTACGCCAATGCCCGGAACCTGGTGAACCCCACCAATGACGCCAAAGTCATCGCCAAAAGTCTGACCAGCATGGGCTTCGAGGTCATGCTGCGCACCGACGCGGACTTGAAAACGATGAAATCCGCCGTGCGGGAATTCATCCAAACCCTCACCAAGGACAGCGTCGCTCTGGTCTTTTATGCCGGGCACGGGGTTGAGGTCAAAGGCCGGAACTACCTCATCCCGATCGATGCCGGGATGGCGGAGGAGTTTGAAGTGCCGGATGAGACGCTTCCCATGGACACTCTGCTGCGCGGGTTGGAGCAGGCCGGGACTTCGCTCAACATCCTGGTGCTCGACTGCTGCCGGGATGACCCGTATTCCCGCTCCTGGCGCGGCTCCCGTTCCGCGGCCGGGGCCGGCGGGCTCTCGATGCCGGCGGACATGCCCCAGGGCATGTTCATCGCCTTTTCCACCACGCCCGGAAAAACAGCCGAGGACGGCGACGGGTCCAACAGTCCTTATACCTCGGCGCTGGCGGAGGAGCTCCTCAAGCCGGGCCAGGAGCTGGAGCGGGTTTTCAAAAATGTCGGAGCCCGGGTCGCCAAGTCGACCGAGCAGCGACAGGAGCCCTGGTCCAACAGCAAATTCTACGGCACCTTCCTGTTCAATCCCGCGAAGGCCGTCACCCCCGATCCCGTGCCGACCCCGGTCCCGGCCAAGCCCTCCATTCCCGGCGGGATGAAGCCGGTGGTGCCGGTGGCTCCCACTCCGGCCGTCCCCACCACCCCGCGCCGGGTCCTGTCGGAACCTCCCTTCCAGGCCCAACTCGCGGTGGACCCGGAGGCGTCGTCGCGGGTTTTCCCCAAGCTGAAGCAGCTCACCGCCAAAAAGAACGAAATCACCGATGAGGATCACTGGATCGAGGAGAACCAGATTCCGCCACTTTTTCTCAAAGTGCCGAATCCCTTCATGCAGCAGTTTGGGGAGCTTCCGGCCAATGTGCCCGCCCGCCTGGACAATCTGATGGCCGTCCGAGCCTTCCACAACGGCGACCATAGCTTCGTGATTTATGGGGAGAACTTCTCCTCCGGGGTCCTCTTGGCGGTGTGGAATGCCGATTTCACCGTGCTGGAAGGGGAGATCGACTTCCGAGCCTACCGGCGCGCCCCCAAAGTCCTGAAAGGGGATGAAAACTACGTGGATCAATCCCTCCGCTTTGCCGCGATCCAGGAGGGCATTCTCTATGTCTCGAACGGCCATAACACCTATGCCAAATCCTCCGGAGGGATGAACGCCTACCTCACCGCGATCCGTCTCGCCAAGGGGGAGGTTCTCTGGCGCAGCGCCCCTCTGGTGTCGAACTGCTCCAACTTTGTGCTCACCGGCGACGGCATCATCACCGGCTACGGCTTCACGGAGGAGGATGATTTCGTGTATATCCTCGACCGCCACACCGGCAAAACCGTCACCAAGCAATTGGTCAAGTCCGGTCCCGAGCGCCTGGCCCTGATCGGCAAGGTCCTTCATGTCCGCACTTACAACACGGATTACCAGTTCCGGGTGGATTGATGGCTGGCGGAACGGGCGCGGTTTCTGGTCGGGTGGGTGGTTCGGATCCACCCCGGGCGTGCTGGCCGGGCTGATGGACCGCCGGATTCGAGGCTTTGTGGGAAAAGGGGACGTCTCCCGCGATGCGGGTAACCCTCCGGCTCGCCCATTCTCCCCGCCTCAGCAAAAGGTGGTGGGATCCCGCTACCCCGCCGCCACGCTCAGGGTCAGCGTGCCATCGACCTGGAATCTTTGGCTGTCGGTCGCGGTATTCGTGGGTACGGGGCCGG
>JADZAX010000024.1 GCA_020852405.1 Verrucomicrobiales bacterium | reverse complement strand
GGCGACGAAACCCGACGGCGCAAAGCCAAGGGGAGCATCGATCGTTCCCCGGCCGACACTGGACTACCACATCGCCCGGACCTACGACGACCAAGGCCGCCTCACCGTAAGCGTAGCAAAATTGTCCCCCTATTCAGGGGCGGTGCTGATCGGGTAGAGTTCGTGCATGCCCAGAAAACGTTCCGGCGCGCGTCAGCGCGTGGTTTGCCAAGATGTCCGCTTCGTGGAGGTGGAATTTCCCCGACCGATCCAGCCCCGGTTGGTCGTCCAGTTCAGCGACGGACTCAGCCTGTAGGTTGAAAATGATCGCGCCTTCCGTGCTGCATGGATCACCAGCGCGGTTTCCATTGATTGCGCGAGATGCCATCCGGCAACCTGACGACTGAAGAGATCCAGCGTCAACGCCAGATACATCCATCCCTGGGTTGTCGCCACATAAGTGATGTCACTGACGAGAACTTCGCCGGGAGGCACTGGTGCAGGCGCTTTGGAGAGACGATTGGGAGCCGGAAGTCGCGCAGGGTTCTGAACCGTCGTCTTCGGTCGGAAGGCAGTCTGGTATCTGGCTTTCATTCCCGCTTTGGACATGAGGCGAGCGACGCGATTCTCCGAGCAGGAGAGTCCACGACGCTGCCATTCGATCGTCATCCGCGGACTGCCACAGGCCCGCTTGAAGCCTTCGTTGTGGACCACTTTCATTTCCTTGAGGAGATCTTCGTTCTCGCGCTGCGGTTCACTTGGCTGGCTGGCAATACTCTTGTCGTAACCGCTGCGTGATAGATCGAGAGCCTCGCAAATATCGACAACTGTGTAATGAGCCCGCATCTGATCGATCAACGCATGCCCACCTGCGGGTCCTCGCTGAGAATGCTGGCGGCTTTTTTAGGATCTCCCTCTGACGTCGCAAATACTCGTTCTCACGCCACAACCGCTTGATTTCCTCAAGCAGATCCTCGGCCGACGCTCTGGCGCGTGCTTCCTCGCCTACGGCTCCGAAGCCCTTGCCTCCGTTCTGGCCGAGGATGCTCCGGTCGCGCCAGTTACGCAGACTATTGACGTTGACTCCCAATTCGCGGGCTACCTGCGTGATCGAGCGTCCGCTGCTTCGCAGCAACTCGACCGCATCCCTGCGAAACTCCTCTGGATACGAATTTCCTGTATTTGACATGATAATCTGATTTCTGATGTTCTCAGACCGGACCCTGCCTGTCTACCGTTTTGGGGGAAGTTCAGTTCTCACAACGGGTAAGTTCGTAAGCGCTCCTGACAGGCCGCTCACCAAACTCTCAGGGTCTGATCCTCACTTCCGCTGACAATGCGTTTGCCATCGGGGCTGAAGCTCACGCTGGTGACCCATCCTGAGTGACCCTTAAGAGTAAGGATTTCCTGCCCGGATTCCGCGTCCCATACTTTCAGGGTATTATCCATACTGCCGCTGACAATGCGTTTGCCATCCGGGCTGAAGCTCATGCTGTCGATGCTGCCTGAGTGGCCTTTGAGAGTGAGAATTTCCTGCCCGGATTCCGCGTCCCATACTTTCAGGGTATTATCCATACTGCCGCTGACAAGGCGTTTGCCATCGGGGCTGAAGCTCACACTGCTAACAAAGTGTGAGTGCCCCTTGAGAGTGAGCATCTCCCGCCCGGAATCCGCGTCCCATACTTTCAGGCTCTTGTCCCAACTACCGCTGACAATGCGTTTGCTATCCGGGCTGAAGCTCACGCAGTTGACAGGATCTGAGTGACCTTTGAGCGTGAGGATCTCCTGCCCGGTTTCCACGTCCCATACTTTCAAGGTCTTGTCCGAACTGCTGCTGACAAGGCGTTTGCCGTCCGGGCTGAAGCTAACGCTGTTGACGCGGCCTGAGTGACCTTTGAGAGAGAGGATCGCATGACCGGATTGTGCGTCCCATATTTTCAGGGTTTTGTCCCAACTACCGCTGACAATGCGTTTGCCATCCGGGCTGAAGCTCACGCTGATGACAGGTTCCGGGTGAGCTTCGAGAGTGAAAATCTGCTGCCCGGATTCCGTGTCCCATACTTTTAGGGTTTTGTCCCAACTACCGCTTACAATGCGTTTGCCATCCGGACTAAAGTTCACACTACTGACAAGGATTGAATGACCTTTGAGAATGCGGATCTCCTGCCCGGATTGTGCGTCCCACACTTTCAGGGTCTTGTCCGAACTGCCACTGACAAGGCGTTTGCCATCCGGACTAAAGCTTACGCTTTCTACAAAGTTTGAGTGACCTTTGAGCGTGAGGATCTCCTGCCCGGTTTCCACGTCCCATACTTTGATGCTTTTGTCATAACTGCCACTGACAATGCGTTTGCCATCGGGACTGAAGATCCCGCTTGAGACACCGCCTGAGTGACCTTTGAGAGTGAGGATCTCCTGCCCGGAGTCTGCGTCCCAAACTTTCAGGGTCTTGTCCCAACTGCCGCTGACAATGCGTTTGCCATCCGGGCTGAAGCTAACGCTTTTGACAGGATGTGAGTGACCTTTGAGCGTGAGGATCTCCTGCCCGGATTCCGCGTCCCATACTTTCAAGGTATTATCCTTACTGCTGCTGACGATGCGTTTTCCATCCGGACTAAAGCTCACTCCAGTTAGGTCAACAGCGTGATCTTTGAGAGTGAGTATTTCCTGACCGGTTTCGCAGTCCCACACTTTCATAGTAATGTCCTTACTGCCGCTGACAATGCGTTTGCCATCCGGACTGAAACTCACACTGTAAACAACATCTGAGTGACCTTTAAGAGTGCGAATCTCCTGCCCGGATTCTGCGTCCCATACTTTCAGGGTATGATCACCACTTCCGCTGACAATGCGCTTGCCATCGGGACTAAAACTCACGCTGGTGACACCGCCTGAGTGACCTTTGAGCGTAAGGATCTCCTGCCCGGACTGTGCGTCCCATACTTTCAGGGTATTGTCCCAACTGCCGCTGACAATTCGTTTGCCATCCGGGCTGAAGCTGACGCTGTTGACAAAGCTTGAGTGTCCTTTGAGAGTGGCTTGGCTTTGATTGAATCTAGCGAGGAGGAGCCCGTATTCCCAATTGCGATGGGCCGGGGAGGCTTCATCTAAATTTCGCCGTGCTTCAGAAATGTTGCCATCTTCCCATTCACGCTGCGCTGCTTGAATCTGAAGAGAATACAAGAGTCGTTCGGAACGATTTAATTGTTGTTTGGCTTCGTATTCGCTTTTTTTGGAAAGGAGACGCTGGCGCTCAGCCTCAGTGGCATTGATTTGTGCCTTCTTTTCACTGGCTTCGGCGAGAGCCTGCTGCTGCCTAGCCCGGGCTTCGCTGGTTTCAGCGGCGGTCTTTCGGTACTCGGCTAGGGTCTGCTGTTTTTTGGCTTCTGCTTCACTGATTTTGGCGAGCCTTGACTGATGCCGTGCGCTCAGCATCTGGGTCCAGCCGAAGGCCCCCGCCACGAGAGCGAGGAACGCGAGCACTCCGGTGAGAGTGAGCCACAGGGCGAGACGGCGGGCGCGTTGCTGGGCTTTTTTCAGCTCCCAGGCTTTGCCACGCTGGGTCACGATATTGAGAGGCAGACCGAGGGCTCCGGCGATGGTTTTGTGGAGCCCAAGTTGGAGGCGCTCCCCGTAGTTGTCGACCATCTCGCGGATCGCCCTGGTCTTGTGGATGCCCTGGGATATGAGAGCTTCGCGGTAGGCGGCAGGGTTGGTCCAGCCCTGGAGCCCACCCGGCAGGATCCGCAGGTCGGCGGCGAGGGCTTCCGCATGCTGGGATAGATCAAGGGTGCCGTCAACTGGATTGACGGTATGGAGCAGGGGTTTGGGAAAACATTCCTGGTAGGGACTGAACCCGTTTTTTTGTTTGCCGATGTCCCAACTGGCATTTGGCTCGCCCTCGATCAGCACTGCAATGATGCGATCGGCTCGCCCAAGTTGTTTAAAATAAAGAATCTCTTCGGCGACATAGACCGATTCTGCCGAGCGGGGGCTGCAGAGCACGATCATGTATTTGCTGCGTTCCACGGCGGAGCGAATCGCTTGGGAAAGATCAGCATCGGCAGGCAGTTCCTCTTCGTCACGAAAGACCGGGAAAAGCCGCTCAGGAATGACATCGCCCCGTTCATTAACCTGTCCTATAAGATCCTCCGGGATTTCGTAGGACTCAAGTTGCTGATGCAGCCAGGTGGCCCACTGGCGGCCCAACTGCTGGTTGTCGAGATGGCGATAGGAGATAAAAGCCCAGTATTCCAGGAAAAGCTCCGGGTCTGTAGCGATGGGTGCTGAAAATGGTTCCATGAACTACTGCTAGATGGCATTGGGTTGTCAGGCGGGAGTGCCCCCAACCGCTCAACTGAGGAATGCAATGACTGAACCCAATCCTACCGAACTCCACGCCACGATCAAGCTCGGCATCGACGCGCTTGTGGAGCCTAAAGGTAGCCCACCAGTTCGATGGAGCCCCAACCCTAGGAATTCACGAATACGTTAGTTTCCTTAGCCAGCAGAAGTATCTGGATCGGCCAAAGCTTCCGGCAGGATTAGCGCGTGTCAGCATTTCTGGAAACCGGCCCGCGTCTCGTCAACCCTTCCGACCGATGACGAAATCGCCTTCTACGATGCGCTATCATCCAACGACAGCGCCAAGCAGGCGATGGGTGATGACAAGCTAAAGCTCATCGCGGCGGAGCTGATTACGCAGGTGAAGAAGAGCGTGACGATTGATTGGACGCTGCGGGAGAGCGCACGGGCGCGGATTAAGGTGATGGTGAAGCGGATTTTGAACCGCCACGGCTACCCGCCGGACTTGCAGGAGGAGGCGGTAAAGACGGTGCTGATGCAAGCGGAGTTGCTGTGTGCGGAGTGGGTGTGAGGTTTGGCGCTGGAAACGACCCATAGCTAAGAAAAAAGCCCGACCGCCCCGAAGGGCGGCGGACTTTCTCCTGTTGCTTGCGAGCAGTCCTTTCCCACGATGGGAAATGGGTCTGCCAGACTTGGGGATGGATACCATCACTACCTGACCACTTCCAGCCTTCTTCCTCCTGGCGGGAGGTCGAAGACGGAAGCCCCACGCGCCCGGCCCTTGGACCAGTGACGGAGCCGTTCAATGGGCTCAGCCATGGTCACCGCGAGCGGCACGGACTCGGTCAGGACGTCTGCCAGATCCTCCTTCGTGGGTTCCCGATCTCCGGCAAACGCCCGATGCAGGGCTTCCACCCAAGCGGCTTCGATCTCGGCACCGGTATGTTGTTCGCTGGCGCGGGCCAACCCCACCGGATCGTAGTCCGCCGGAGCCCGGCCGTATTTGGCGATCACCAGGTCCCAGATCGCGGCGCGTTCCCCGACGGTGGGCAGGTCGACAAACCAGCACTCGTCCCAGCGCCCCTTGCGGAGCAACTCGGGCGGGAGCTGGCTGACGTCGTTGGCCGTGGCCACCACGAAGACCGGCGCCGTTTTCTCCTGGAGCCAGTTGAGCAGGGCGCCGAAAACCCGGGCGCTGGTGCCGCCATCGGTGGAACCGGATGAGCCGGACCCGGCAAAGGCTTTCTCCATCTCGTCGATCCAGAGGACGCAGGGGGCGATGGCTTCAGCGGTCTGGATGGCTTGGCGGAGGTTGGCCTCCGACTGGCCGACCAGCGATCCGAAGAGACGGCCGGCGTCAAGCCGCAGCAGGGGCACGCCGAAGACCGCGGCGGTGGCCCGGGCGGTGAGGGACTTGCCGGTGCCGGGCACGCCCAATACCAGCATGCCCTTGGGCACCGGCAGCCCGTAGTCTCTCGCCCGGCCGGTGAACGCAGCCCGGCGCTGCCGGAGCCAGGCCTTGAGGGACTCCAGCCCGCCAATGGCGTCCAGGGTCGCGGTGTTTTCCGCCACCTCCAGGAGACCGCCTTTGCGCAGGGCCAGAGCTTTCTCGCGGGCCACAATGCCGGGGTGGAGGGTGCCACTTTCCACGACAGACAGGGCGAAGGCGTTCTCTGCCTCCATGGTGGTGAGGCCTCCCGCAGCGCCCAGGACGGCTTCGCGGGTGTCCGGACTCAGGCTGGCGGGATCCAGTCCGGCGGACTCCAGGATGCCGTCAAGCACCGGCGCCAGTTCCGCGGGACCAGGCAGATCGAGATCCAGCCGGGTGATCTCGCGTTCCAGTTCGGGCGGCAGGGGTTTCCAGACGCCGAGCAGGATCACGGTTTTGCCGGTGGACTTGCCGAGCCGCAGGGTATCGCGCAGGCGCCGTTGCAGGAGCGGATCGCGCTCCTCCAGGAAGGCCCCGAAGTCGCGCAGCAGGATCAGAGCGTCACCAGTGAGAGAGTCGATCTGGTCCAGGGCGGTGAGGGGATCGGGGCAAGCCCGGGCGGCGCCGCTGGCGGTGTCGGTGAACCCGCTGGTCACGCTCCAGGCGTGGAGGGGGCGACCGAGCTCGTCGGCGGCGGCTTTGACGGCAGCCTCAGCGCGGGCTTCCTCCGGGGTGACAAGGTAAAGGCCGGCATAACCGGCCCTCGCGTAACGGATGAGTTGGGTTTTCATGGTTGGGAAGGCGTGGATGGTTGTGAGTGGGGAGTCAGGGGGTGGTGGTTGATGGTTGGAGCGGGGATGGGGTGGTCGAAGTGCCGACGCTCCCAGTCCAGGCAAGCCCGGCGGGAGGGATGGGTGAAAAGCCGGTGGCCGCTGAAGTCGCGGACTTCCCAGACCTGGCTTTCCTCGTCGAACTCGACGGTGGAGGCGCGGTCCACGGAAAGCCGTCCGATCCGGAAAAGATCGATGGCTTCGGTGTGGAGTCCGGCCCCCGTGCCGTCGGGAGCGAAGTGCAGCACGTGCGGCACCCGGCGGGTGGGGTGGTCACTCATGATTGGATTTTCTGCTGTTTTTTGGTTCGTTGTGAGGTGGGTGCCGACCGGTAGAAATCGGCGGTGCGTTGGCGCCGGGCGATGGTGCCGAGGGCTTCTTCGAGGAAGGCGGTGGCTTCCCCGCAGGTGCTCCCGGTGTAGCCGATGGCATCGATCCGGAGGGCACCGTCGGGACCGACGATGACTTCAAGGTGGCGTGGAATTTTCGGTTTCATGGGATCAGGCGGCGGGAGTGAGGGTGAGTCGGATGGAACCGTCGCTTTCCTGGCGTCGGGTGACGCGCAGGCGTTTGGCCCGGGCTTCCCGCAGGGTTTTGTGGACGCCGTAGAGCTGGAGGAGCCGACCGTAGCGGGGACCGACCTCCTTCTCGACGTGCCCCTGCCACCAGTCGGTGGACAGGGTGTAGGGCGCGTCCTCCCCGGTGCCGGAGGGACGGTTGACGGCGATATCGTAGGGACCGTGGAGACGGATGACGAAATCGCCCTGGCGGGTGGTGCCGCTGAAGCCGCGGGCCGTGGCGTTGGGCAGAAGCGTCAGGCCGAGTTCGGCGCAGGCGTCTGCGAGGGCCGCGGCATCGCGGATCTGGGTTTCAATGGTGACGAAGTGGCTCATGGTTTTTGGTTGTTGGTTTGGGGTTGGTTTTCTGGGGGAGTTGGGAGTTGGCTTGTGGGTTAGGTGGGGGGATTGACAAACAGGGTGCGTCCCGGGTATTTCCCGGTGGTTTTTTGCGTGCGATGGAGGTAGGGTTCCGGTCATGAGCGAGGTTGTCAGTGATCCCGGGATCTTGGGCGGGATGCCGGTTTTTGCGGGGACCCGGGTGCCGGTGAAGAATCTCTTCGATGCCCTGATCGCCGGAGATTCGGTGGCGGAATTCCGGGAGGATTTTCCGACCGTCACGGTCGAGCAAATCCGGGCCGTTCTGCAGGCCGCCGAAGTGGCCATCGAGACGCAGGCCGCATGAAGCGGGTGATTCTCGACGAGTGTTTGCCGAGGCGCCTGGGCAGACTGCTGCCCGGACATGAGGTGGTGACCGTTCCGCAGGCGGGATTCTCCGGTCTGACGAACGGAAAGCTCATCGCGGCAATGCGGGGGCGGTTCGACGTCTTCGTGACCATCGACGGCAATCTTCAATACCAGCAGAATTTGACCGGGCTCGACTTTGGGGTGGTGGTGATCCACGCGTTGTCAAACCGGTTTCCCGATCTGGAACCTCTCGGGGAAGCCCTGCGAAAGGCGGTGGACCTCGCGGTTGCTGGCACGGTGACCCGGGTGCCTTCTGCCTGAGCCCAAGGCTTTCCGACGGGACCGGACCCGGAAGCCTGGCCCGCCGGAAAGTGGGGCTCCTGCCCGGCTCAGCACGCCAGTTGCAGGCGGCGCCGGCCGACTTGGCCGAAGCGTTCCACGAGGTCGCGCGCGTCCTGTTCCGCCAGTTCGTGCGCGTGGTCCCGCAGCTCGGTCAGTCCCGCTTCCAGAGAACGCGCGGCGCCGGCATCGGACCGGTAGTCCTCGGCGCTGCGGTGGAGGAACTCGCTGCGGATCCGGTCGAGTTGCGCTTCCATTTCGCGGTCTCCGGCGAAGTTCAACTGCTTGAACTCGTCGATGAACCGCACCAGCCGGTTGAGGGTCCGCTGGTGCACGCCGCCGGTTTTGCCGTCGCGCATGCTCTCCAGCATTTCCCCGCAGAGCTGGGCCGTCTGACGGCGCAGCGTGGCCACGCAGTCGCCCACGAAGGATTCCACGCCTTGATGGATCTGCTGCCGGGCGGACCGGGCGGCTTCCTGGCGGGCCCGAATGATTTCGCTCTGCCCGGCGAAGTCGGCCACCTCCAGAGCGAGCTGCGCGGGCACCGCGATCTGGAAGAGCCGCACTTCGAAGGCAAACTTCCGCGCCACGGTGTCCCGGGGCGGGAAGGCTTCGCTGATCTGGGCCACGAGCAGTTCCTGTTCCCAGGGATTGCCGCCGATCTGGGCGGCGAGGTGGCGCCATTCGTCGAGGGCTTCCTC
>JADZAX010000023.1 GCA_020852405.1 Verrucomicrobiales bacterium | reverse complement strand
CGGTGACGCCGCTCCCCGCGTTGGTCAAATCCTCTTCAGGATGGATCCCGATAAGTCCGCCATCGAGACCGAGAACGTTCAACCTCTCCCGGACCAGAACGGCCCTTTGTTGTTCCACAATCCGGTTGGCCTCGCGGTTTTTACCGATCAGAGGGTAAGAGTGAATGGTGAACCGGACCCGCCGCCCCACTTTGGCTGCATCTGCCTGATAGGTCCGGGCGAAACCTGCAAACTCCGCCATACGATGGACGGCTTCTTCCGTGATCGAGGTTTGACCGTCCATGAAGGCCACTTGGCGCGGCTCACTCCTGGCCCGGAGATCCGCCAGCAGCAGCGTCGTGGCATTCACAAAACCGCTACTGTCCAGTGGTCCCAGAGAAGGCAGCGCCTGCAACTGGGCCACCACGTCACCAAACTCCGGCTCATAAGCCTCTCCGGCAAGCTTCATCCCTCCTTGGGGAAGAAACTCCAACGCCAGCTTGGGGAGATGCCCGAAACGGCTCCTGACCAATTCCACCGCCAATGCGCGTAAATCGGTGCGCTGCTGTTCTTTCATTCCAGCCAGGAGGCGTTCCTGTCCGGTCTGAAAATCGGACACCCTGTTCGTTAACGTGGTGATGCTTCCCTCGCGGACCTGCCCCAGATCCTGGGAAATGGTGGAAAGAAGAGCCTCCCGCCGCTGCTCCCATTGCCTTTCCTGGTCAGCCCCGCGCTGGGCGACAAACCGGTCCTCCAATGAGTGATAGGGAGTCAACTGCAAGAGGACCTCACCCTGACCGTGCTCGCGGGCGAGTTGGGCCGGATCGGTCGCCAGCGGATCCCGCAGTCCGATCACTTTTGGCCCGTGGAACCAGCCCCCCTGCCGCGCTTCGAGCACCTCAATACCTGGCTCAGCCTCGAGAGCCCGGACAAATTGGTTCCACTTCAAAGATTCCCGCTGCGCCCAAACGGCCCAGGCCACGAGACCGGCCCCGATCAAGCCGAGCAGCAGCCAGACACGCCACATGCCCCCGCTCTGAGTCTGACCAGGATGATTAGCCAGAAGGGCTTTCTCCAAAACCGGGCGGGCGGGAAGGAGCGTCTCCTGATTGCCGTCAAAATGGGCCAGGGCTTTCTGATGGCGGGAGTGGAGTTCTTCCAGGATGTCTTTCAGTGACTCCCGGACCTGGTTGGGAGGCACCCCTCGGGACACCGCCGCCAGGACCGTGCCGGGACCGTCCTCAATCAGAACTTCCCGGTCACCAAAGGAAAATTCCCGCAAGTCCCCGCCCTCTCCGGCAGAGTCCCCATGTCGTCCGAACGAGTCGCGGACGAAACTGCGGATGGCGGAAAACATGCCCGAGATCAGGTCCGAGTCGTCGATGGCGGTCTCGGACGTCTGGCCGCCCCGGGGACGCTCCACGTGCCCCAGGAGGAGCCCGGAATCACGCTCCATCCAGTAGATTTCTTCAATCTCGTAGGCCCGGGTTTTGAGTAGGAGATACTCTGAGAAAGGTTTGCCGGTGAGCTTCGCCTGAACTCGCCAGCGCAGCCGCTCCAAAGAGGTGGTGTTCCGGATCGTCTCATTCAGATCCGCCGCGAGGTCGCGGAACAGTCCGGTGACGTAGCTCCGGATGGCTGGCCCCATGATGGGATACAGTGCCGTGGAGAGACGGGACTTGTCCTCACTGACACTGCGGTGAATGGCCGCTTCGGTGCCCGGTTGCAGCGCGGCCACCAGTTCCTCGAATCCGCTTTCTCCCGCCGCCCGACGCAGGCGCAAGGCTTCACAGAGATCCCGGGCCAAACGGGCCGCCGAATCCTCCTCAAGCCCTTCGATACGCTCCTGGAGCAGTCGGATGGCCCGCTGCTCGTCGCCGAGCATGAGTTGTTTGAGCAACTCCAGATTGCCTGCGGACTGGGATTCGGCACTTACCATGGTCTATCGGACTCGCCTCCGGTCAATCCCAACGACCCGGCCGGATACAGCAGGGTCACCGACCGATCGGTGATCCCCGCAGCAGGCCGGCCAGTTTCTCCAACTCGCCGGCCAATTCCAAACGAGGAACACTGGAACTCTCGACCTCGGCCGCGCGATCCCGGGTGGCAGACCGGAGGTCTTCGATGGCTTGCTCCATTTTTTGGCTCAACAGCTCAAAATCTGCCGTCAATTTGCGCTCCAATTCCGCAAAGCGGACCTCGTAGTGCGACATCTGCTCTCCGAACAGGATATCGCGGATCGCCCCCACCTTGTCCAAAGCGGATCCCAATGATTCGGGACCGAGGGCGCTGCCATTTCCATTCACACTGCGCTCGACCGCAGCTTTAGGCTCCTGAGTTCTGTTGCTGGCCATTTCTTTTTTTTGGGAGGGAATGTTCCACACCGGGGGTCATCTGTGGAGATCTCAATCACCATATCAAAGCTGACCAGAGGAGGTCAAGGAACGCTATGGGAATTGATCACCAGTTGTAGCTCCATTTTCGCAATTTTCCATAGTTAATTTTGAGAATTTCAATCAATAACGACTGACCGCCCAGAAATCGGCAGTAAATCAAAATAATTTAGTTTACAGAAATTATAGCAGATGTAGATTTAATGGATCCGAGAAGCTCTCGGACTTTTGCATCCTCCGGACATGCCACTCCAGTTCATCATGAAAAGCTTGCTTCCCTTCCGATGGAAGAGCGTTCTGCTGAGTGCCTGCGTGGCCTGCGCCATCACTCCTGCCGCCCCAGCCCAATCGCAACCCTCCGGCGGCGGAGCCTCCGTCCGACTGGAGTTCCCGGATGCTCCGGTGGGGACGCTGCTCCCTTTTTACGAAACCCTGACTGGGAAAAAAATCGTCCGCGATGCCAATCTCGCGGGATCGAACCTTTCGGTCGTCTCCGACCAACTGCTGACCAAGGCTCAGGCCGCCGCGTTCATCGAAAGTGTCCTCCTCCTCAATGGCTACGCCTTCGTGCCGATGGACGAGACCACTCTCAAGCTGATCAATTATGCCGGAGGCAAAAACGTCCGCGGCATGGGACTCCCCGTCATCACTTCCGCGGCGGATCTTCCCGAGAGTGACTCCATCGTCAACTACATCATGCAGTTGGACCACCTCTCCCCCGAGCAGGCGGTGCAGGCATTTGCCCAGGTCGTCACCCTCAATCCCTACGGCAACATCACCCCGATGGTCAATTCGGGCAGCATCATCATCACCGAAAACACCTCGGTGATCCGCTCCCTGATCAAATTGAAAGACCACCTGGATGCCCCTCCCGCGAAGGTGACCAACCAGTTCATCCAGCTCAAGCGGGCCGACGCCACCAACATCGCCGAGATCATCAATGCGGTCCTTGAAACGCGCAACGGCATCACCGCAAGCGGCACCTCAGTGTCCGGCGCCGTCGCGGCTCCCGGCAGCACTTCGGGAGCCGGCGTGGCTGGGAGCGCAGGCACCGGAAATGTCCTCGTCGTTCCCTACCGCCGCACCAACAGTCTGCTCGTCATCGCTCGTCCCTCCGAGATGACCTACATTCAGGGGCTCATCGAAACATTCGACAAGCCGAGCGATGGCATCAATTTCCTAAAACGCCGGCTCGAGCACGTCTCAGTCGTGGACTATCTCCAGACGTTCTATAATGCGCTGGCGATGAGCACCGACATCGAATCGGACCGGAAGGAAGGACTTCAGGATGGCGGGGCCTGGACGACCTCCGGCACGCTGAACCATCCGCCCAGCCCCCAGACGGCAGGAGACAATTCCTTCGGTGCCGGGGGATCCAATGGCAGTGGCGGAACCTCGCGGACGGCCGACCGGCTCGGTGAGCCGCGCGAAAATGGCGCACCCCGGTCTTTCATCGTCGGCAACACCCTGCTGATCGCCGACCCCAATGCGAACAGTCTGATTGTGTCGGGCTCTCCGGAGCATCTCGAAATCGTCGAGAAACTGATCGGAGAAATCGACCAACCACAGCATCAGGTCTACCTCTCCACCATCATCGGCCAACTCACCTTGGGTGACGAATTCCGTTATGGCCTGAGCGCACTCCAGACGCTGCAGGAATTCCAAACCAATGGCGCCAACCCCGTCCAGGCCGCCGGCGCCTTCCTCAACGGAGTGGCGGCTTCCACCGATGTGACCAGCCTCGCCGAGACGGCCGCCTTCCCCGCCGCCGCCGGATTGAACCTCTATGGACGCATGTCTTGGGGCAGCACTGGCTCCCTCAACGCTTTCCTCCGCCTCTATGCCCAGGAGTCGCGCTTCCGCATTCTCTCCCGGCCCAGCATCTATGCCCAGAACAATGCCAAAGCCATGATTTCCAGCGGACAGCGCATCGCTGTGCCGGTCTCCACGCTGACCTCGGCGGGGAGCAATGGGGCCTTCGGGAACCAGTATCCGGGTTCCATTGCGTCGAACATCGAATACCGGGATGTGGTCCTGAAACTCGAGGTCATTCCGCTCATCAATTCGGAAAACGAGGTCACTCTCGACATCGCCCAGGTGAACGATAATGTCGTCGGCACCCAGATGATCGGGGACAATGAAATCCCCATCCTGAACACTCAGGAATTCAAAACCAAGATCACCGTCCGCAACGGGGACACCATTGTTCTTGGAGGACTGATCACGGAACGCCAGGAAAAAACTCGCACCGGACTGCCCGTGATCAGGCGCATTCCCATCATCGGCCGCGTTCTCGGCAGCACCGACCGCACCACCTCCCGCGAGGAATTGCTCATCTTCCTCCAGCCGCACATCGTCCCCACGAGCCAGTCACCGATCGGAACGAATGATCTGGAACGCAACCGCACGAAGTTGGTCGACGAGGCGCTTGAGTTCGCCGATCCGCATCTCGAGCCCAGTGCGACGGTGCGACCGGTCCGGCCGCTTGCCAAACCCTAGACCACGTCTGTCCCGTCAGGGAGCAGTCCGCCGAAAATCACTCCAACTGCAGCTTCGCCAGGGTCGCATAAAGACTCTGTTCGTGACGGACCAATTCGTCATGGGTCCCCCGCTCCACGATGGTGCCACCGGACATGACGAGAATCTGGTCGCAGCGACGCACCGTGGAAAGCCGATGGGCGATGATGATGGAAGTCCGGTTTTCCATCAATTGATCGAGCGCTTCCTGCACGAGGCGTTCGCTTTCCGCGTCCAGACTGCTGGTGGCCTCGTCGAGGATCAGGATGGCGGGATCCGCGAGAATGGCCCGGGCAATGGCGATGCGCTGGCGCTGGCCACCGGACAACTGGGCGCCGCGCTCACCGACCAGCGTTTCGTATCCCTCCGGCAGGGACTCAATGAACTGGCTGGCGTTGGCTAGCCGGGCCGCCTGTTCAATCTCGGCTCGATCGGCCCCCGGTTTGCCGTAGGCGATGTTTTCCGCGATGGTGCCCCCGAAAAGCAGCACTTCCTGAGGCACCAGGGCCAGATTCAATCGCAACGTGGTGAGCGACAGGTCCCGGATAGGATGGCCATCGATCAGGATCTCTCCTTTGAGGGGTTCATAAAACCGGTAGAGAAGGGAGATCGTGGTGGATTTACCCGAACCGCTGGGCCCCACCAGAGCAATGCGTTGACCGGCCTCCGCCTTGAGATTGAAGGCCCGCAGCACTGTCGCCTCCGGCCTGGTCGGATACGCGAACTCAACATCACGCATTTCGATCGTTCCCTGGAAACGGATCCTCGGAGCATCGGCGTCCTCCGGCTCGATCTCCTCCCGCAGGATTTCACGGACCCGCTCCGTGGCGCCGAGGGCGCGTTGCAGCTGGCTCATCAATTCAGGAAATTGGGCGAAGGAGGCCGCCACCAGTCCGCTGAAAGCTCCGAACTGGGCAAGTTGGGCGGAATCGATCTCGCCCCGGCTGACCATGCGGATCGCGAACCAGATCACCAGAGTCAGGGCGACCGAGAAGCAAAAGATGATGAACGCAATGAAGGACGCCCGGGGCAGGGCGGCCCGGATCGCGGTGGTGAGGAATTCTCCCAATTGATGGCTGTAACGGGCGATCTCGTGGGTCTCGTTACGGAACGCTTTCACACTGACGATGCTCTGGAGGCTTTCATCGACGACGACCTGCGACCTCGCCAATTCGTCCTGGGCCTTGCGGGTCAGCCGCCGGATGCGGGCCCCGAAGACCGCAATGAGGACCAGAACCACCGGAATGGTGCTGATCATGAACAGTGAGAGTTTGACCGACTTGAGGAAGATGAACACCAGGCCACCCGCCAGCATGACCGAATGCCGGATCAGCATCGGTATGGTCGATACGAGAGTCTCCCGCATCGCTTCGACATCGTTGGCGATGCGTGAGGCCAGTTCACCAACCCGCCTCACGTTGAGGGTGCTCATCGGCAGACGGATGATGCGGCTGAAGGTGTCGCGCCGGACCGATGCCAGAGCCCTTTCGGAAGCCTTGGCGAAAAGTAGGATGCGCCAGAAGGCGATGAATGCCTGAGCTGCCACCAAGGAGACGAGAATCACGGCGGTGTGGTTGGCTTCGGCCAT
>JADZAX010000022.1 GCA_020852405.1 Verrucomicrobiales bacterium | reverse complement strand
TGGATCATTCACACCCGTAATCATAGGTTGAGGGAAAGGCACCACCTCTCCGACCACTTTGGCACATACTCGGCAGAGGCGTCCAGTTTTCTCGATCCTCCTCGTTGCGCAAACTCCACCCAGCTGTCGAGGGTGGCATCCTTGAGATTCATGCGCTCCTCAAGAATGTAACCGGCGCGAACCTTGTCGATCTTGGCCCCGTGCAGGCTGATTTCGTTCAGGATCAATTGAAGGTATGCGGCGCCGTGCTCTTCAAAAACCTCCATGACATGACGCATGCCCCCGCATAGCTCCGGGTTGCGGAGCATGTCCAGAAAGGTGCGCCCAATGCTGGAGACCCGCAGCGTCTTCCCCTGCACCTTCTTGTAGGCTCCCAGATGGCTGGAGGCAAAGCGATGCACGTCGCGCCGCCCGATCTTTTCCATTTTCAGTCGTGTGAGCAAGGGCAGCCCGTTCTGCCGATAGGCCTCATAGTCCTGCTTCAGATCTTTCTCCATTCGCTCACTGGCAAACTGCTTCCAGCTCTTGGGATCTGGCGATGAGACAAACAACGCCGATGGGATGCGCTCCGTAAGCCCATGGTGGGCCATGGCACTCAAGTGCGAGAGGTAACAAAACGGATCGATGCTGCAGGCGATTTCTTCCGCATCGTCATCCTGCCTTCCCAACAGCCCATACACCACGGCACTGCATCCCCGCAGCGGGCGCAACACACCTGCTGCGCGCAGCTCTGCGAGCCGCGTGTTGAATTCACTCGAAGTGGCGAAGTCCTTTTGCAGACGGCTGATCTTCTCCCCTTGGTATTCCTTCTGGACATACAACCGGTGAACAATCAACCCTAGCCGATACGCCGTAACGACTGGCTCTCCCACCTCTCCAAGGGAAAGGGTAATCGCTTTAATTAGGTCCATTCAAGATGCTAAATTTCGTGATTGCAGATGTCCTAAGGACATCTGCAATCACGAGCATGACTTGTCAAACGAATTTATCCTCTCTAAGAGTTTTGATAACTTGACAATGGCTCATTAATAGGATAATTATCTGTCCTTAGGACAGATAATTATCCTATTAACCGAGCTTTATAATAAAGCCTTATCGAGCGAATAGGAGGCCGATACTATCGACGCACATCTCAGCACTGTAACCGCCCACCCTCGGGCCTCGCACGGGCGCTGACCCACATCATCTTTGACCCAAAACTAAGTTGATGCCCGGCCTTTCCAACAATGGGAGGCTCCTCGCAGGCGTGGTCTTGCCAAATGGGCCTTTCCACGGCAGGGTCACTGCGTTCAACTGGTTTCCGCTTCGTTCCCATGGCCACTGCTTTCCCCAACATCTCTGGAGAGGTTTTCGCGCTCACCGCCGCCACCTTGGCCCGGGGGCACGCCGCGGCCGCCGCGAGCCCGCGCCGCCGCATCATCCTCCCCCTGCACCGCGGACAGGACGCGCCAGTGCAGCGGATGCTGAATTTCCTCCAGCCCGGCACCTACATCCAGCCGCACTTGCATCCGCTGCCGGGGGCCTCGGAAACCTTGCAGATGCTCTCTGGCCGGATTGGATTCGTCATCTTCGACACGGACGGAAGGGTTTCCGAAACCCATGTCTTGGAAGGCGTGAGCCACGGACTGATCGACATCGAACCCCACGTCTGGCACGGATTCGTGGTGCTCCAGCCCGACTCGGCGGTGCTGGAAATCAAGCGCGGTCCCTACGATCCGGCGCACGACAAGGTCTTCGCGAACTGGGCGCCGGCGGAAGGTGATCCCGGAACGGATGCGTATTTGGAGACGCTGGCGGCGTTGTTTTGACCCTGGGGGAGGAGCCGGGGCGCATCATTCCGCCCGCCAGACCTTGTCGATGAATTCGTAGGCCTCCTCGCGGACCGCGTCGGGGAAGTCGTGCTCGCAGTCCGGGTAGGTGATGCGCAGCTTGTCCGGCACCCCGAGGAGCTGGTAGATGCGCCGGGCTTCCGGAGCGGCTTTCTCAATCCCGCGGTAGTCAAAATTGGCATCCCGCAGCGGAGAGTTGCTGTAAAAGGCACGCGGGGCCAGGGCTGCCACCAGTTCGGTCAGATCGAAGGGAACCTCGTCAGGATTCTCATGATACTCATCGCGGATGGCTGGCATGTAGCGGTCGCTCGTCCAGCCTTTGAGTTTTCCCCCATAGTAGTCATGGAAGGGCGTCCAACCGCAACTGGAGACGATGACTTTGACGCGGGGATCGAAGACGCCGAGGAAGATCGCATTGTGCCCACCCAGGGAATGTCCGATGGCCGCGATGCGTTGGGCATCGACGTCGGGCCGCGCCACGAGCAGGTCGACGGCCCGCAGGTGGTTCCAGATGCCTTTGATGGTGCCGGATTGGTGCCGGTCCGCCGCAAAATCGTAATCCTTGAGACCGCCGAAGGAAACATAGTCCGGGGCGATGACCACATTGCCGCGCTCCGCAAGTTCCCTGGCATACGCCCGATGGGGGCGCTCCGACTGGCCGTCGACGATGCCTTTGCCCAGATCCCCCGTGGGGTGCAGGGCCACGATGCCGGGCCGGCGTTCCCCGGCCGGGATGTTTTTGGGCACATAGAGGTATGCCGTGCAGCGGTCACCCGGTTCGCTGACAAAGGAAATGGTCTGGCGGGTGTAGGTGTCGGTTTCGACTGTCTCGGTGATCTGGATCTCGGGGTCGGGGAGCGGCTCTCGGGGAGGAAGGGGACCGGTGACTTTCTGAAAGCCGAGCAGAATGGCGGTACGGCGTTGTTCCCAGTCCGCCGGGGTCTGGATGATGCCGGGCAGACCGGTCGGGGTGGTGGCGGGAAACCAATCCGTGCGCCGATGGTCGGGGGTGGCAGGCCCGCCGGAAGGAGTGGGGGGTTCCTGGGCAAGGGCCAAGCCGCCCGCCGCGAGTCCTAGAAGCCATCCCAGTGTGAGCCCGATTTTCATGATTCCGATGGTGCGGGATCCGGCATTCCTGAGGAAGGAAAAACTGGGACGGGTTTGCGCCAAAAGCCGG
>JADZAX010000021.1 GCA_020852405.1 Verrucomicrobiales bacterium | reverse complement strand
GCCTGGACAGTGGTGCGACGCGCGCAATTCACCGAAGTCACCGGGCCGGGCGGCATTCAGGGGAGTGATCATCCGGAGACGGATCCGGTCTGGTGTGTCGGATGGGATGCGCGGTCTCTCCTGCTCATGGTATTGGATCGGGGGCAATGGCACACTTGGCGGCTCCCCAAGGCCAGTCACAGCTACGATGGGGCCCATGGGTGGAACACCGAGTGGCCCCGCATTCGCGACATTGGCGAGAAGGATCTGCTGATGACGATGCACGGCATGTTTTGGCGATTCCCCCGGGGCTTTTCCGCCACCCAAAGTGCGGGCATTTCCGCGAGATCAACCTATTTGAAAGTGGTCGGGGACTTCTGCCGCTGGCAGGACCGCGTTGTCCTGGGATGCGATGACACCGCCCACAACGAATTCCTCAACAAGCGGCGGGCCAAAGGCACCGTCGCCGCCCCCCAGTCCCAGTCGAACCTCTGGTTTTTGGAACCGGCGCAACTGGACCGGTTGGGCCCGGTGATCGCCCGCGGAGCCGTTTGGTTGCAGGACGAGGTTCCTGCAGGGGTGGTCAGCGATCCCTACCTGTTTGCCGGGGTGGGGCGCCGGGCGCTGCATTTGGCCCAGGTGGGAGGAAAGGCGCAGGATGTCACCCTGGAAATCGACGAGAAAGGCGATGGGCAGTGGCAACCCTTGCAAAAGGTCAGCCTTCCGGCCGGGGGAAACGTTTGGACCGCCTTTTCCGATGAGACTCCGGGAGCGTGGATCCGTCTCAAAATGGAGGCCTCCGCGCAAAAAGTAACCGCCTGGTTCACGGGTGTCGGCGGGGCGCCACCGGTTTTGCCTGCCGCTCCGATTTTTGAAGGATTGGCCGGTCCTGACACGAGTGACGTGACGGGAGGGATCGTCCGGGCTCGGGATCACGACCAGCGCACCCTCCACTTTGCCGCCCGGAGGCCCGAAGGTCCGATCGGGGCCTACACTCTGGATGCTGAGTTGAAACTCACCCCCAGCAAGGACCAGGGAGAGGCAGCCTGGCTGGAAAAAAATGCCGCCATTCCCAACCGGAAAGGCGTGTTGGAGGTCGACGAGGCCTCTGTCGTTTATACCAATGACAAAGGCCGGCGCTTCCGGTTGCCCCGGAGCGGAGACGCGCGGTTTGACGGGGACGGCCCGCTCGGTGGGGAGCGGCTCTGCCGCGAGGTGTCAACTGAGCGCGACCTCTTCAATTGCCACGGCACCTTCTATGAACTGCCGGCGGAGAATGCGGGAGGATTTGCCCGGGTCCGGCCGGTGGCGACCCATGGATGGCGCATCCATGACTTTTGCAGCTACCGCGGATTGCTCGTGCTCTCCGGAGTGCGCAACGGAGCAGAGGTGGAGAACCGTCACATCATCCGCTCCAGCGACGGCAAGACCGCGCTCTGGGTGGGAGCCATCGATGACATCTGGCAACTCGGCAAACCCACGGGGCATGGGGGACCCTGGCTCAACACGCCCGTGGCAGCGGGACAAGTCTCCGACCCCTACCTGATGACGGGGTATGACCAAAAGAAGCTCACCGTGAGCACGGATGTCGCCAGCTCTGTAACCCTGGAAGTGGATCTTTCAGGAATGGGCGACTGGGTGGTCTGGAAGACTTTCGATTTGGAAGGATCGGGTAATCCGGTGGAATACCACTTCCCGGAAGCGTTTCAGGCCTATTGGGTCCGGTTCTCCAGCACCGTTCCGGCCAGGGTCAGCGCGCAGCTGGACTACCGCTGAAAGTGGTTCGCTGGAGCCGGAAGGCCTGCGGATTAAACGTGGCGGGCGCCTGTAAAAAGTGGGCCACTGATTTCCTCGTCAAGGCCGCGGCACGTTACGCCGACTACCTGCCCTGTCGCGCTTTCGAAAGTTTGGAGAAGGCCGTGCAACGCGCCCCGTTCTTTTTCCATCCATTGAACGCGGAGGGGACGACAGCCCATGGCCGGCTGCTCACGCATGATTTTCTGCTACTGTGGCTGATGTATAGCGTTCAGCGCCAGAGTTATAGAAGAATTCGGCCATATGCTGAAGGAGATCATTTCCCTGACCGGGCGATAGTCGCAGGTAGCGCTTCCTTGAGCGCAAACGCCCGCATGGAGTGGATGGCGTCGTTTTGCTGCGCCAATGTTGGAACTCGCGGCCCTGGTTTCCACTCCATGGCATCGTGGATGAGTAGTCCTGCCCTTCATTCCCACGACCAGGATGCCACCGGGCAGGAAGAATTTAACCGTGACGAGCTCGCCCCGGCGTAGGTGCTCGTCGAGGACCGTAAGGCTGGGCTTCTGGGGCACCGTGACTCGCGCGCCTTTGACCGACGCTTTCTCCGCGCCATTCTGCGGGATCCAGTCCTGAGGGGTAAAGCCGCCGTCCGCCG
Organism: Verrucomicrobiales bacterium; assembly: GCA_020852405.1. Classification (GTDB taxonomy): domain Bacteria; phylum Verrucomicrobiota; class Verrucomicrobiia; order Verrucomicrobiales; family DEV007; genus JACKQE01. The sequence goes on along the minus strand of JADZAX010000021.1, from coordinate 3,760 downwards.
AAGCGATGGTGTCTGCCGCGGGGCCGCCCCTCTGTATTCGAGCCCACCAGAAAGTATGGGCGCCTCTTATGACAAGAGCTAGAATAAAACAGTCAAGAAAACGCTTCCAACACATGAAGGCACCTATCGACTGTCCTTGAGGTCTTCTGTCAGGAAATCTGCAACCCACCAGGCCATTCCTTCACTCTCTCATTCGCTGGTCAACTGCAACGTGAATAAGATTGGGCTTGCCACCGTCTGAATTTAGGAAAAATTAAACCGCGCATCTAACTCCGCTAACCTTGAGCCGTATGAAATGGACCTGTTCGCTCTCCGCCGCCCTGCTGGCCTTTACCGGTGCTCTCCTCGGAGCCGACCGGGTCGCTCTTGTCATCGGAAACAACGACTACCCCGAAGAAGGCAACTTTCCCGATCTGAAGAACTGCCGCAACGACGCCGCGCTCATCAAGACCTCCCTGGAACGGGCTGGCTTCACTGTCATCTACCTGGAGAACGCGGACTGGCAGCGGATCGATGAAGGGGTGACCACCTTTGAGAACGCCATCTCCCGGGGAAGCACGGCGGTGTTTTACTTCGCGGGCCACGGCATTGAGTTCGAGGGCAAAAACTACCTCATGGGGGCCAACGCCAAGCTCCAGGCCCGGAGCCGCCTCGGCCAGGAGGGCTACGACGCCGAGACCGTGGCGCAGGCCATGCTGCTCGCAGGAGCGAAGAGCAGCTTTCTTTTCCTCGACTGCTGCCGCGACGCGCCAACGGACGCGGGCTGGCTTTCCCGGGGTGTCAAGAAGCGCGGCTTGGCGGACCTGAAGATCTCGGGAGACATCGTGATCGGCTTTGCCGCGACTCCCGGTCAGTCGGCGCTCGATGCCCCGGTGGAGGGCGTTTCTGGAGCAACCGGAAACAACAGCCCCTATGCCCAGGCGCTTGCGAAAGCCTTCCATGCCGGGCTCGACCACTTGACGATGTTTCAGAAGGTGCGGGCGGACGTGAACGCCCTCACCGGTGGCCAGCAGCGCACGTGGGAAAGCGGCAGCTTTCTGGAAACCTTTTACTTCACGCGCGGCGCGGTGCGTGTCGAGCCCATGCCAGCCGTGACGGCGGTGCGGCCCCAGGTCGATCCCGGCTTTGGCGTCGGCGGGCGGGTGCAGACCAGTTATGGCTACGGGGGGGGCGAGGATTCCTACAGCGTGGCGATGCAATCCGATGGCAGCATCATCATCGCGGGGGAGGCGGAAAAGGCCTTCAAGAAAGGTGCCTTCCAGGTCGCGCTCGCCCGTATCACCCCGGGCGGCCCGGCGGACCCTGCGTTTGGACAATTCGGTCGCACCGTGCTCAACATCGGCCCCTTCGACGACGGCATCCGGGGCACGACGCTGGCCGTGCAGTCCGACGGGCGCATCGTTTATGGCGCCAGGGCTTCAGTGGACGGCTATGGCTATGACTTTGCGGTGGGCCGTCTGCTACCGGACGGCTCGCGGGATCAATCCTTTGGCCAGAATGGGATCGCCCTGACGAACATCACCGGCACCAAACCGCCCCAGATTCGTTCCGCTGAGGTGCAGGAGATGCGCCTGCAACCGGACGGGAAGATCCTGGCGGCGGGTCGCAGTGGCATCAATGAAGCGCTCGGCGATGCCTATACCCTCGTGCGCTACCTGCCCCGCGGCGGCCTGGATCCCTCCTTTGGAAATGGGGGTATCGTGACGACGGCCTACTCCACCAAACAGCAGGAGGTTTACGGCATGACCGTCATGGACGACGGCCGCATCGTTCTCTGCGGCAAGGCTTTCGGCCCGGGTGAAATGGATGCCGTGATCTTGCGCTACCACTCCAACGGCACTCTCGACAAGACGTTTGGCGGGGAAGGCATCATCGTCCTGAACCTAGGGGCCAAGTCGTACGATGTGGGTTCCATCGTTGTGGCTCAGGGCAACAAGCTCGTCGCCACCATCGGGTCCGATGTCTTCCCCAGTGCCGCGCTGATGCGGTTCAATGAGGATGGCAGCATCGACCGCAGTTTCGGCGGGGGCGAAGGCTACGTGAGCCCCGGCGGGGAGTTTCGCGGCCCGGTGGTCACAGCTGACGGACGCCTCCTGGTGGCCCTGACGAAGGACTACACGGTGAAGGTGTACACCGCCGACGGGCAGCCCTCGACCGAGATTGCCTCCAACGATGCCCCCAGGCCAGCGGCGGAAACCATGCGCTCCATGATCCTGGCGCCCGACGGCCGCCTGCTCCTCACGGGCTATACCCGGCTGGAGGAAGGTCGCACCGTCCCCACCACCATCCGGCTGCGCGGGTTAACCCCCTGAAGCGGTTCTTTTCGCTGCCTGGCGCTCTGCCCCCGGCAGCACCCCCGACAATCTCAGATCCTGAGCTTCCAGTTGGGATGAAGTCGGTCACGATCTTCGGCTGCTAACAATGTGATTTTTTCCCATCAGCTTCCTTCCCGGCAAAGGCCCGGGATCGGAGGGGGGGGGCGGCCTGATCCGCTCCTCGTCGGAGCATTTGTCGCTGAGAAAAAGGATGAGCGTGTTGTCGGACTGACCGCGTTGGCGAAGCACCTCGACAATGCGGGCGAGGTTTTGGTCCACGCGGTCGATCATCGCCGCTTTGTAGCGCATCCATTGCTCGTTGCATTCCTTTTTGGCGTTCCTGGCTTCGTCGTTGATTTCGGCGTCGAGCCACGTTTCCGCGTCTGGAACCAACTCTCAGTCACGGTCACATTGATTGCGAGGGCCTATGTTGATTTTGAAAATGCCCCCCTCGCTGAACTCCTCTTAGGGCGGCGAGTTTCAGTGACACGCCGAAGCTGTCGCGGATGGTGTGGTTGCATGCCGTGCGATTGAGCCGCCGCGCCGTGACCCGGCCCGGTGGCACCGGCCTGGAGCCGTCCCCATGAATGAGCTCCCGTTCCAGCCAAGTGACAGCCTCTTCGCGCTCGGCCTCAGTGGGCCGATTCTTGCCATCCGGCGGTATCGCATCCGCTTTGAGCTGCTTGAGCACCTTTTCCCAAAGTTTGCAATTCTCCAGCATCGCCTCGAGCGAGAGAAACGACTCCAAATCCAAACCGTCCTTTGGCGTTGCGGTGTATTGGCAAGGGAGGCAATAGCGCTCCACCATCAGGCAGCACCTTCTGATCAAACCCCGCCACCCGGAATGGCTCCACCGAGATCGCGGAGCAAAACCGAGAAACCATTGGGAAGATGAACAGGGTGTGAGGCTTAAAAAGAGGACGAATCGAGACAAGTTCTGCGGCGGAGGAGAATGATCAAGTGCCATTCTGACCTGTCCCATTGTTTCCCATCCAACGGTGTCCAAAAATCCGTGGAAAAAACCGGCCCAGAAGGCCCCGCGGCGGCCCCAGGAGGCTTCCTGTGAAGCCCGTTTCCCTGGGGTTGAAATCCACCCTCCCAGAGGTCTCCGGCCCCTCAGGCAGGCCAAGGCTCGGGGGGCGGGTCTGCCAGGCCCCTGGCTGGCCACCCGGAGAGCCACGCAGGTCTCGGTGAAGCTAATCCGTTGGCTGCTGCTATACCTCTTCGCGCCGACTCCGCTGGAGCCCGCCCTGACCGCGCTGCGCCTCGCCGCGCCTATTCAACTTTATGACGCCGAATTTTGGACACCGTTGATATTCGCCTGACAACCCCATGCCATCTAGCAGTTGACGGGAGGCAAGCATTTTATTTGAGCAACGGCTTGATTTATATATCCCAAAATAAATAATAATGCCATAAATCAATCATTTTCTGCCTTCGCTATC
>JADZAX010000020.1 GCA_020852405.1 Verrucomicrobiales bacterium | reverse complement strand
GGTCCTCGCCTGCCTGGCTGCCTGCTGCTGTGTGATCGCTCATGAAAAAAGTCCCGCCCGGCTTCCAACGACACCAGGAAACGAGGAGTGAACCGCAAAAACGGGGGGCCGCAATGGGAAAGAAAATCAAAAAAGAGTTTTTATCAAGTTTTCCGAAAATACTCCCGGTATTGGTTGAGAAAAATTCCCCTGCGAAATGGCAGGCCTTCCGAAGGGGATCCGCCAGAGCGGAATGGTCCGCACGGGGCATCCCGGGACCAGACATTGCCCCACGAACTCCCTGCAGAGCCGAGGCCGGCAACGGGATCTAAAGGCCCTACGGGATGGGCTGGCTGCGCACGTCGATGTGCATGTCGAACGCGGAGTTCACGTTGATGCCGCCCGTGATGAGACTGCCATAAAAGCTCCGCCCGCCCAAGTTGAAAGGGCTGCTGGGCGCGTAGATCGACGCATACAACGAAGACGATGGATTGGAACCGATGTCCACCCCGCCGCCACTCACGTTGTAGATCTTGAGGTTGGAAGGAAGATTTCCTTGGGTCACCACGGTGCCCGACAAATTGATCGAGCCATTGACATAAATCTCCACTGGACCGGAGAAAATGACGGTCTTTCCCATCGGGACGGTAAAGGAGTCGAAATAGTAGATACCTGCGGGAAAAGTCTCTGTGCCGCCCGCAGGACCGTTGTAGTTGCCCATCGCTTTGGCCCCGGGGGGTGTCACGGGCATCGGGAAATTACCGAAACCCGCCGGCAGAGCGTTGAGGCCCTTCGAAACTGTCGCGCCATTCATGCTGACCCCGCCCGAGGTCTGCAGTTCGCCCTCAATGGAAACACCGCTGTTGAGATTCGACGGGCCTTTGGTCTGCGCCACAGCCCAGGCCGAGCCGGAGGCCGCCAAACCTGTGGCACTGTCCCAGGCCTGCACAGTCAGAGGGCCGTTGATATTCATCCAACCCAGGCCGACAAAACCGGACATGGCACCGCTGGGAGTGATCTCGACCGGCGGCGCCGTTTTCGAGGGATCACCGACGGCAACGGGCGGCGACAAAGTATCCGGAGGATCTACCTGATCCGTCACTTGGGGACTCCGCAGATAGAAGTCGCCCGTGGGCTCCACATAGGCCAAAACCATTGCCGGGGAAGTCGTGTGTTCCTTTACTGACAGCGTGAAGGACCCCGTATAGGGAACGAATGAGCCGCCCACGGAGTAAAACAGGAGCCCGCTGCCCGCAGGATTTTGATCGGTCACGGTAACTTTCACGATCGCGTTGCCATCCCAGTCGAATTTCGGCGCCGAGGTCGAGATCAGCGGGCGGATCAGGACCGTGGGTGTCGCCTCATAGACCTGCACCAATTGGGAACTATCCCGCCAGACTGAGGGGTCATTAGCTGATGAGTAGGCTCTCACGCTGGCCCCGGGGGGCACCGTGATCGGCCCTGTGTAATCTGTCCAGGGCCCGCCATCGATCCGGTAGATGATACCCGCCGTGCCGGGGGGATTGCCCTCCGTCAGCACAAGCGACACCGGGAAGTCCGACGCGGAGAACTTGCCGCCGGGCGTTGCAAAAGCCGGAGGATAGAGCAGCCGGGTCACCACCTCTCCGACAGGGATCGGATCCTCTCCGCTCGACAAAGGTATCTCCGTCGGCGCCCCATGGTCGAGCGGGGCCCGATCCTGATAGTCCCAGATCCATTGGCCCTGCTTGGCATAGGAGAAAACCTGTTCCCGTTGCTCCGTTTCCTCATTGCCTTCCGGTTCTCCAAGGGAAAAACCTTTGACTGCCGGGTATCCCTGACTCGTCACCACGAACAGTTGGGTCACCGGCCGGGTCCCAGACCACCCTGGGCCTGTCACTGGAAGCCTCTTCCTCGCTCATCAGATCAGCCTCCCAGCGAGAGTCCAGAAATTGCCCAGTCAGGCCTGTGGCGCTTTTTGCCTCCACGGCGGATTGGCGAGTCTTCAGCCGCCGCAGCACTTCGGCGGGTTCCTCCACAGCGGTCAGATCTCCGCCAAACCCCACATAAACGGCAACCGCGCGATTCAGGCTCGCCACATCAGATTCCAGCTTTCCCTGGAGGGTCTGCACATGGGTTCTGCCCAGCATGATCACGGCCGCAGTGGACAATACCCCCACAATGGCAATCGCTGCCAGCAGCTCCATCAGCGTGAAGCCTTTCATGTTCCTTCTCCCCTTCATGCCGCTAAAATATTTATATTTTCAATAATTATCAATATTTTTATCAATGTCAACTTTTTCCCACTCCTTCAGTTTGAAGCGCTCAGGAAGCTTTCGCCTCAAACGCCATCCATCCATCTTGGCCAGCGCGCCCTCCCCCGAACAGCAGGACTGCATCGCTCCCCGGATTGCAAAGCCCCAGGTTTTACGCTAAAAGAACAGTCCCCATGCCCCAAACGACTTCCGCCTCCGCCTCACGCGCCAGGACCATTGTCGGTGCCGATCTTTTCTTCCTCCCGGTGACCATGCGGGTGCCACTCAAGTTTGGGAATCAAGTGCTGGATTCGGCACTCTGTGCCCGGGTCCGGCTCAGGGTGCGCGGCACCGACGGCCGGGAAGCCGAAGGCTGGGGCGAGACCCCGCTCAGCGTCGGCTGGGTCTGGCCAGCCGCGTTGACCTATGATGAACGCCTCGATGTGATGGTCGCCTTCACCAAGCAACTGGCGGAGGATTTCCCCCTCCACGCCACTTCCGGTCATGCCTTCGAGATCGGCCACGCCTATAGCGAGACGAGGCTTGAGGAATTGCGCGCCGCGTTGAATGCCGACCGTGCCCCCGCTGCCCATTTCCCCCATCTCGGCGCCCTCGTCTGCTTTTCCCTTTTCGACATTGCCGCGCATGACGCCTTTGGCCGGCTCCACGACCGACCGGTCTATGAGACCTACGGGCCAGACTTCCTGTCGCAGGATCTCTCACACTTTCTCCAGCCCGCCGAAGATGCTCCGGCGGATCTGTTTGCCGGAAAATACCCGGCCGACTATTTCGTCTCTCCCGTGCCAACCCGGTTGCCGGTCTGGCACCTTGTCGGGGGACTGGATCCTCTGGAAGCCCCTGATCTGAAAGGCGACGAACCGGACGATGGCTACCCCGTGCTGTTGCGTGACTGGATCCGCCGCGATGGGCTGAACTGCCTGAAAATCAAGTTGCGCGGAAACGATCAGGACTGGGACTATGAGCGCACCGTCCGCATCGGCCGGATCGCCGAGGAGGAGGACGTCGACTGGCTGACGGCGGATTTCAACTGCACCGTGACCGATCCGTCCTATGTCAATGAGATCCTCGACCGGCTCAAGGACGAACATCCCCGGACCTACCAGCGCATTCTCTACGTCGAGCAACCCTTCCCCTACGACCTGGAGGCCCACCGCATCGACGTGCGCAGCGTCAGCGCCCGCAAGCCACTCTTCATGGATGAAAGCGCGCACGACTGGCGGTATGTCCGTCTCGGGCGTTCCCTCGGATGGACCGGGGTGGCCCTGAAGACCTGCAAGACCCAGACCGGGGCTCTACTCAGCCTGTGCTGGGCCAAAGCCCATGGGATGACGCTGATGGTGCAGGATCTCACCAATCCCATGCTGGCGATGGTGCCCCATGTCCTCCTCGCGGCCCATGCCGGAACGATCATGGGCGTGGAATGCAACGCGATGCAGTTTTATCCCGAGGCCTCACTGCCCGAAGAGCAGGTCCATGGCGGACTCTACCGGCGCCGTGAGGGGGTGGTGGATTTCTCGACTCTCGCCGGCTCCGGCTTCGGATACCGGGTGGATGCAATCAGCCGGGAATTGGTGTGATCACTCAACCTGCCGTTTGGTCGCGGGCATATCCCAGAGACGGTAGACGTGATCCCGATCAGCCCGGCGGTGGCATTCGATGCAGTTGTTGAGTTTTCCAGAAGAGAAGGTTCCGTCTGCCGCTTCGAAAAAGAATTCCCAGTCGCCATTGCGGGGATCGTAGCCGGCCTCACGTTTGATCATCCCCGCGACCTCGGACACCGTTTTTTGGGGACTGAGTTTTTCCTTCACGATGACAGAACCGGGAGGGAAGGCCTTGGCCTTGGCAACGATGGCCCCGGACGCGGCCGGATTGGCATAGTAATGGACCGCCACCCGGGTGTGGGGGCCGGTCAGAGTGAGCTCCCGGTCAAGCACTGCCTTGTCGTGCGTGCGGCACAATAGGGCCGTGAGAGGAGCAACGTAACGCGGTTCCTCAGTGAGCTGGCTGAACGTGCGGTAACAGGACCGAACATTGTCTTTGGTAATCTCCGGTGGATCGGAGGCCCAGGAAGGAGACCCCAACGCGAGAAAAGTGAGAAGAAGTCGTCGCATGGCGGTTGGCGGCAAAGCGTTGCTACCCTCCACAGCAAGGCAGGGACAACGTGGAAGTTTGGTGGCTGGTGGTCATTGAAATGCAAAAATTGCCCGGGTTCCACCAAAGATCCTGCCGGATGCCCTGGATTCGATTCCGCTCGCTTGGCAAATCGTAAATTTCGGGGCATCCTTACTTTCCATGAATCTCGCCCCCCTCGAAGGACTCCTCCCCCGCTGGCACAGCCTGCCCTTTTGGAAACGGAAAATCCTTTCCTTGTCGGCTCTTCTGGGTTTGGCGGGCGTCGGAGCCAGCAACTACCAAGCCCTTTTGGAGGAGCCCGGCTCAGCGCCCCAAGAGGCGGCCTCTTCACATCCGGAACGGAACAACTGGAACGACTCCATTGCCCCGGCCCAGCCGTCAGTGGCGTCACTGCAGCAGCGTACCGCACCGGGCCATACCTGGACAGGAGCGGTGGGACGCCTCGGAGCGGGATTTGGTCTGGCCATGATCTTCGGGATCCTGCTGCGCTGGTTTATCAAAACCGTGATCAGCGTGACCTGTGTGATCGGTGTCCTCGTCGCATTGCTGGTCCACTACGGAATCATCGAGCCCTTTTGGAGCCCGGACAGCGATTTCACCGCCACAGCCACGGAATGGGTGACGCATCAGACCGAGTCCCTCACCACCTTCGTCAAAGGTTTCCTGCCCACCACGGCAGTGAGTGGTGCCGGCCTTTTTCTCGGGTTCCGTCGCTGACCCATTCCCAGAACGAGGGGATTGGCGTAGGAATTGCGTCAATCTCTCCCAACCCTCTTGAATCGGGCGATCAGCAAGCACAGAACCGCATCGGCCGCAAATGGTTGCGGAATTGACACTTTCTGAAACAAGCTCAGGAAGCATCGTGGAAAAAGAGGCGAAAAAGCCTTTCCCAACTTCTTGGACGAAGTGTAGATTGGGACGCGATTGCGCCTCCACCTAACAATTCCTCTTTTCTGATTTCCTTTCCAACTGCGTGAATCGAACTGCCATCATCAACGTCGTCGGCCTCACCCCCCGCCATTTGGGTGAAAACACGCCCAACATGATGGATTTCGCCCGTCGCCGGCCGAACCGGATGGTTCATGTGGAACCGGTGCTGCCGGCCGTGACCTCCACCGCCCAAGCCACCTACCTCACCGGAAAACGGCCCAGCGCGCACGGCATTGTCGCCAATGGTTGGTATGACCGGGACTATGCCGAACACCGCTTTTGGAAGCAATCCAACCATCTCGTTCAAGGACGGAAACTCTGGGAACATCTCCGCGAGGAGAAGCCGGGATTCACCTGCGCCAAGTTGTTTTGGTGGAACAATATGTATTCGTCGGCGGACTGGTCGGTGACCCCTCGTCCGATCTACTGTGCCAACGGCAAGAAAGTTTTCGACATTGCCACGAATCCCCTCGATCTCCGCAAAACGCTCCGGAAAAAACATGGGGCGTTTCCTTTCCAAACCTTTTGGGGACCCATGTCCGGCATTGAATCCTCCCATTGGATAGCCCGGGTGTCGAAAACCATCGAGGAACTGTATTCCCCCGACCTGAATCTGGTCTACCTTCCTCACTTGGACTACAACCTCCAGCGGATCGGTCCCAATGACCCCTACATTTCGATCGACCTGGGCCGCATTGACGCCGTGGTCGGAGACCTGATCCGCTTTTACGAAAACCGCGGCGTCCAAGTGGCCCTGCTCTCGGAGTATGGCATCACCGAAGTGGACCATCCGATCCATCTGAATCGGATCTTCCGCGCCAAAGGCTGGCTCGCCATCAAAGACGAACTGGGACGCGATGTGCTTGATCTGGGAGCGAGCAAAGCTTTCGCCATCGCCGACCACCAGATCGCCCACATCTATGTCAATGATCCATCGATCCAAAACGAAGTGCGCCGCACCGTGGAGGAAACCACCGGTGTCGCCACCGTCAGTGAGGGTTCAATGCGTCGCTACCACGGACTGGAACATTCCCGTTCCGGAGATCTCATCGCGGTGTCGAACATCCGCAGCTGGTTCACCTACTATTATTGGGATAAGGACCGCAGGGCTCCCGATTTTGCCCGCACCGTCGACATCCACCGCAAGCCGGGCTACGACCCTTGCGAACTGTTTTTCGATCCCGCCAAGAAATCAGGGCTCAAATTCCGGCTTGGTTTCAAGGCGTTGAAAAGCGCTTTCGGCATGCGCACGCTGTTCGACGTGGTGCCCTTGGACGCCTCCATGGTGAAAGGTTCCCACGGCTGCATCCCGGAAAGAAAGGACAACTGGCCTGTTCTCATTGGTAATTTTCCATCCCTTCCCGAAGGCACTTCGATCACCGCCCCGGATGTCTACGAACAACTCCACGGCCTTTGCAAGCGGGAGGCCTGAGGTCGGCTCCCGGGACGAACGCGAGGATCCTTTCCGCTCTGGTGGCCTGCCCCTGATCATCGTGAGTTCCAGCAGAGGTGAAAGTTCGGCCCATCGCGCGCGGAAACTGGCCGCCTGCCAGTGGGCCCGAAATCAGGGCTACCGGGCGGTGGGCATGGAAATCCGGATTCCCTCGAGCCCCTATCGGGCCGATGCCGCCGCATGCCGCCTTGACCGTCCCCGTCCCGGCGAGCCCGAGATCGGAGCCTGTGCCGTTTTCGAATGCAAACAGTCCCGCGCGGATTTTCTGAAGGATGCCGTTGCCGAACAGGAGGGCTGGATCCGCTTGGAACAACTCAAGCAGCGACGGAACCGCCTTGAGGATTTGTTGCTGGGACACTATCCCGACCTCCGACAAGGAGGGACACTTTTTCCGGAATTTGATGCCGATCGCTCCTCCAGCATCCGGCACCTGGGATATCAAAAAACGGTTCGGGATTTGCTCCGCCTCGAAAATGCTTTGTCCGGACGCACTAAATTCCACCGTCTGATCCGTTATGCCCCGGTCAATCTGCTATACCTCGTCACCTGGCCGGGCGTGGTGAGACGGGACAGCGAGCTGCCCTCCGGCTGGGGACATCTCGAGGCCGAAATCGCCCCTGACGAAGGATCTCCCCCCCTCAGATTGGTCAGGTCCCCGGTCTGGATCGACACCCAGCCTGCCCGCCGATTGGAACTGCTCTACCGGATCGCCTCCTCGGCAATGCGGAGCCAGCTCAGTCCGGGGTCCGCCCGGCCCGCCAATAACGGGGAAACCCAAGACGGGTAAAGCGTTGGCAAGGCTCAGTTTGACTTGGCCCTGGAAGCGGCCGACAAAGCCGCTTTGTGTTTCGCCCAGTCAGGATTCGCGGTCGCTTCCCAAATCCAGAGGTTACGGAAAGAAGCGCCCTCTCCGGACACGGTGAATCCAAAATTGGCCTTTTCGCAGGCGATCAAAGGGTTGGCTCCACTCAAGACCTTGCCATCCATCCGGGCCACCATTTCGTCACCAACGATCTCCACGGTGACCGTTTTCCACTCTCCCTGGGCAATCTTCAGCGAAGCCTTCCCGAACACCTCGACCTTGTCAGGGCCGTCATGATCATGGTCATCCTTCTGGGCAGAGAACCCGGCGGGAGTGATGAGAACACGGCAGACGTGCTCTTTGGCATCGTTCACACTGAAGGTGGTCGCGCGGCACCCATCGAGCCTGACTTCGTACTGCACCACCACATTGGTGAAGGCGAGGGGCAGACGAGCCACGGCTCCGTGCTTGTCGGCCTTGAGTTCCGTGCCTTTCATGGCTCCCTCAACAAACTCCCATTTGCCCGGGCGAAGCCGCCAACCGCTGGTCGGCGGCTTTCCTTTTTCCATGCGGGCAGCCTCCACGGGTTTGGCGAAGTGTTCCGACAACAGGAGCTTGCCCGGTGTGGCGAGCACTGTTTCCGGCAGTTTGTCCTGGGCCCGCAAGGAGAGGCAGGACATCAGCCCGAAGGTGACGCCAAGAATTGACGAGATCGGAGGTTTCATAGGGAAGGGCCAAGGGCCAAGGGCCGCAGGTTTCAGGGCTTGACTGGTGAGCTAGGGGGAGGCGCGCTCCGGTCTCCGGGTTTTTCCGGAGGTTTGGGGGGATCCATGAAAGTGGGAGGAACAAAGGCTTTCAGCCCCGGCTCCATTTCCATCATCACGTCGTAATAGGAACGACGAAGTTCCTTGTAAATCTTGATGCGATCTTCCCGGAGCGTATCCTCCGTTTCCCGGGTTTTCTGCAATTTCCCAATCACCTTCTCGACTCTTGGATCTTTGCGGGCCTTTTCACTGGTCTCGAGAAACAATTTCCGTTGGGATTCCTCCAACTTTCCGAGGAATCCCGGAGTCGTCAGCATGTCCAGACCACCCCGGAGTCCGGGACGACCTCCCGGGAGGCCGGGGCTCCCCGGGCTGCCGGGAGGTGGACCGCCGAGGTCCGGGTTTTTACCTCGGAACCGCTCCCGGAGCCCGTCAGGATTCGCTTTGCGCATGCGCTCCACGGTAGCCGCGAGCTTGGGATCCACCTGGGACAGGGCTTCGTGCAGTGCTTTCTGGTAGGCTTCCGTCGCCCGGCTGATCTCATGACGGGCCTGCACCACTTCCGGGTCTCCCCAGACCTTTTCAAATGCTTTGCGCAACGCAGCCTTTTCCTCTGGAGACATGGACTCCAAAGGCCCCGCTCCGGCCGGTCCCTGGTCGCGATCCGCCTTCTCCTTCTTGCCGTTTCCGCCATCGGCCGCCGGTGATGGAGCCTCCGGGGCAACAGTCCCGCCGTCTTGGGCTACCGCAGATCCTCCGGAGGACAATACGGCGCACATTCCAAACAGTATCAAAGACTTGGCATTCATGGCAGTATCACGTGGTTGTTCGCAAAGTATAGAACCCTCCTCCGGCAGAAAAGTTTCGTCTTCTCTGCCGGGAACGCCCCCTCCAGTCAGGAAGGAAGCAAATCGGTCACCGCGGCACGTTCCTCACTCAGTTCACCAATGGTGGCATCGATCTTGGTACGGGAAAAAGCATCCACCTCGAGCCCCTTCACGATCTCCCACTGGCTCCCGTTGGAACGGATCGGGAATGAAGTGATGAGGCCTTCGGCGCACCCGTAACTGCCATCGGAACAAACTGCGACGCTGTTCCAGTCTCCCGCGGGGGTCGGGGTGGTGAGACTGACGACGGTGTCGACAACCGCATTGGCCGCCGAAGCGGCAGAGGACAGGCCGCGGGCTTCGATGATCGCGGCGCCCCGCTGCTGCACGGTTTTGATGAAATCCCCCTGCAGCCAATCAACGTCGGTGATGGCTTCGGTGGCGGGCCGTCCGGCGATCTGCGCATGGGTGAAATCCGGATACTGGGTGGCGGAGTGATTGCCCCAGATCGCCACATTGGTCACGGCGCTGACGTGGACCCCGGCCTTGGCGGCGAGTTGCGACTTGGCGCGGTTCTCATCGAGCCGGGTCATGGCGAACCACCGGTCCGCCGACACTTCCCGGGCATTGTTCATGGCAATGAGACAGTTTGTGTTGCAGGGATTGCCGACCACCAAAGTGCGCACATCGGATGCGGCATTGGCGGCGATGGCCTGCCCCTGCGAAGTGAAGATTTTCCCATTGATGCTGAGCAGGTCTTTTCTCTCCATGCCGGCTTTGCGGGGCACACTGCCGACGAGGAGCGCCCAGTTCACTCCGCTGAACCCGGTCTTGAGATCCGAAGTGATTTCCATGCCATCCAGCAGCGGAAAGGCGCAGTCGTCGAGCTCCATCGCCACCCCGGCGAGGGCTTTCATCCCGGGCTCGATTTCGATCAGTTGCAGGCGGACCTTCTGATTAGGTCCGAACATGGCGCCCGAGGCGATGCGGAAAAGGAGGGAATATCCGATCTGGCCGGCGGCTCCGGTGATGGCGACAGTGATGGGCTTGCTCATGAGAAGGAAGGATGTGGTCTGGTTCGGTGTGATGTTGGTTTGGATAAATGGGCGGTCTATTTCACTTTCCGGCAGCGATCCGGCCTGTCTCGTGGAGCATTTTGCTCAGACCGGTGGCGATCGCGGTCCAGTGGGGATTGCGGGTCAAGTCCTTGACGGTCATGTCGAGGCGCCAGACCCAGTTCTCACCGGCGAGCACCCCGGGCACGTTGACACGGTCGGTCAACCCCAGCAGATCGGTGATCATGATGCCCGCATAGCGGGAGTTGGAGAGGGCCAATCCCCGCAAGAGGCCCTCGCGGACGGCGTCGGTGTATTCCGGAAACGAACCGTCCGGACCGGAAAAGGCATTGATGCCGGCGAAGCTGCACAGTCCGTTGAGAAACCTCCAGGCTTCGTTGCGCTCCGCGCTGCCTTCAGGAGCACCGTATGCCAAGGCACGCTGTTCCTGCCATTGGGCTTTCATCGGGCTGTGGTCGTGGGTCGCATACGTCGCGAAGGAGGTCTCATGATAGGAGGAGCCCGGGGTGATCCGGTGGTAGTCATCCCACTCCCACTGGGGCACCTTCATCCCTGCAATACGAAGGGACTCAAGGCTGGGACGCACATATTCGGGCACCATCCCAAGATCTTCGGCGATGACCGCAGCCAGCCCGGCAGCTTCGTTGACGATCGTGAGGTATTTCTCTCCATCGGCCCGGTTGGAGAGGCAATGCTCCGTCGTGTCATCTGGACAGGGTTTGAATCCCGGCAACTGCCCTCCGCACCGCGTGGCGGCCTCGTCTTCATCAAGCGGAGCAAACTCCGCATTGCGGGCCGGGTTCCACGGGAATGCATAGATCCGGTAGAAACCGAGGGCGTGGTC
>JADZAX010000019.1 GCA_020852405.1 Verrucomicrobiales bacterium | reverse complement strand
GATCGTCCCATCTCGTGTGGACCTATGTCGCCCTAACGTTCACCGGAGTGGCGGGCTGGTTGGCCCTGCTGAAGATCACCGATCCCATCGAACCCATGTGGTCCAAAGGGATTTGCGTCGCCCTGCTCCTTCCCGTCCCGTTCCTGCTCCGGCAAATGTTCCGATCCTGGGCCCGCTATTTCAGGGCCCGAAAGATCAAACTCCAGCTTCCCGCTGATGGTCTGGTGCCGGGGGAGAAAGTGGTCATCGCAGCCACTGGACTGCCTGTCTCCCGGGATCCAGCGGCCCACCAGCCGGCCCTGTTCGTGGGAGACCTTGCCCATCCCTTTCCTCTCCACGCCGTGCAGGCTGATGAAAGTGGCCGTCCAATATTGTGGGAAGCTCCCTTGACGCTTCCCCAAAGAAATTGGCCGTCCACCCATGGCTCCACAGAAGGCGACGGTTCCGGATCGATTCAGATATTGGAAAACCAATGGGAGGTCCGTTGCGAAAACCTTGCCCGCCCCGGCGAGGTGCTGGCGCGGTTCGAACTACCCGGGGCGGTGAAGATGAGCATATGAAAGATCCGACGATCGCTTCCGTATCTTTCTCATGCCCAACCCTCACGTTTTCCGCATGAAGTCACGTTTTCCCGGTCCTTGGCAGATTGGTTTTGGCCTGCTGGTGCTGGCCTTTTCGGCGGGAGGCTGGTGGTTGCGTTTCTCAGCCGCCCAGGCAGAAGCCGTCCCTTCGGAGAATTTTTTTGCCGGCCTGGCCGACGCGGCCACCGCGCAAACCCGGCAGGCCGTGCGCTACGATCCCAGCTACGTGGTCATCCCCTACCCCGGAGGCGACGTCCCCGCCGAAACGGGAGTCTGTTCCGATGTCGTGGTGCGCGCCTACCGTCATCTCAGGACTGATCTCCAGGAACGGGTGCACGTGGACATGAAGGCGAATTTTACGGCCTACCCGGCCTTGTGGGGGCTGAAAAAGACCGATCCCAACATCGACCACCGCCGGGTGCCCAATCTGCAGACTTTTTTCAAACGTCACGGCGGCGCCCTCGCGGTCACGGACCGGAAGGAAGATTACCGGGTGGGAGACCTGGTCGCCTGGGACCTCAATGGCAACGGGCTCTGGCACATTGGCATTGTCACCGGCGAGGATCGTTTCGTGCACAATATCGGTGCCGGTCCCGAGGTCTCGACAGGATTGTTGACCTGGAAAGTGGTGGGACACTACCGCTGGCAACCCTCGTCAGCGGAGGCACCCTGATCTGGCATCCGGCTCAAGGCTTCGCGACGGCCGGCGCCCAAAGCCAGCGCAAGGACTGGGGCAGGATGGCCCCGCCGTGTTTGCCATTGTGGCCGCCCTCACCGAATTCGAATTTCACTTCATAGTTCATGAACCGCAGCGCGGCATCCATTTCCTGATTCGCCAGCGGCCAGTTGCCGTGTTCGTTGTCGAGATCATTTCGCCCGTCCTGGAGAAAAACCCGGAGAGGCTTGCGCTCGGTTTTCCGAATCAGAAAAGGATAAGCGTTTCCTCCCCGGATGTTGGTGAAACTGCCGACCGCACTGAGCACTTTGCGAAACAGGTCGGGACGCTCCCAGGCCACGGTGAAAGCGCAGATCCCGCCGCTGCTGATACCACCGATGGCGCGCATGGCGGCATCTTCGGTGAGGAGATACGATTTCCCGACCTCTGGCAGGATCTCGCTCTCGAGAAAACGGGCGTAGTCCGCATTGAGGGTGTCATATTCCACACTCCGGTTGCTGGAAACCCCTTCGGGAGCCTTCCAGCCCTGGGGCTCCTTCAGCTCAGCCGCAAACCAACCGGGATTGATGAATATGCCGATCGTGACCGGCATGGCCCCTTGGTGGATGAGATTGTCCAAGACCACCGGCACCCGGAAATCACCGTCCTCTTTCAGGTAGGTGTGCCCGTCCTGGAAAATCATCACCGCGGCGGGCTTGGCCTTGTCGTACTGCGCCGGAACATAAAGATGGTATTCCCGGATGGTGCCGGGAAACACGGTGCTCTTGAGGAGGTGCTTGGTCACCGTTCCCCGGGGCACGCCCTCGTGTCTCAGAGAATCGGGCCCGTATTCATAGGCCTCCGGAGGCGCATCGGCACCCCGGCTGGCAACGCAGAAGAAAAAGCCCGCCACCAGGGGCAGGAAACGGGAAAAGATACAGTGTCGCATGAGGGAGCAGATTAAGGCCGCCTTCGACCGGACGTCAACCGGTACGCTGCGCCGCAGTGACGCCTCCCTGGTCAAGGGTCCACCCAGCGACCATGCTCCTTGATGAGATCGACGAGACATTCCACCGCATGCTCCTCCGGCAGATTGAACTTCACCGCTTCCTTGCCGAGATAGAGATTGATCTTTCCTGGAGCCCCGCCGACGTAGCCAAAATCAGCATCCGCCATCTCCCCCGGTCCATTGACGATGCAGCCCATCACGGCTATCCGCAGGCCCTTGAGGTGACCCGTGGCGGCGCGGACTTTCTGGGTGGTGGTCTGGAGATTGAACAGGGTCCGTCCGCAACTCGGACAAGCCACATAGTCGGTTTTGAAAATGCGGGTACCGGCCGCCTGAAGAATGTTGTAGGCCAGTCGGACCGATTCTTCAGCTCCGGCCTGCCGACGCACCAGAACAGCATCCCCGATGCCGTCGCAAAGGAGAGCCCCGAGCACGACGCTGGCGCCCAGAAGGGCGTCGAGAGATGACTGGGACTCCCCGGGATGCAGGGTGTCCTTGAGCAAAATCGGGTGGCGCGCTTCGATCCTGGCCGCGAGCAGACGGAAAGCGGCGAGCGGCGCAAGAGTGAGCCCATCCCTGACGGTGGCGAGAACCGGCTCCGGAGAAGCTTCCAACTCCGCCAAAGCCACCGGGTCGCGCGGATCGATCGCCCGGATCGGGGCGGTCTCATGAATGATCTCAGGCTGACAGTCACCCAATCGGGTCAGGTCGCCGCCTTCGAGGAGACTATCCCAGACTGCACGGGATACCGCGACGCGGACCAACTCTTCCCCTCCCACGCCGAGCCCTTGGATTTCAACACGCTGCGAGCGACGGCGGGAATACACGAACGGATCCCAAGGCACCTTTGCCGGAGCATCGGAAATGCGGTCACCTTGGGAAATCCCATCGACCACCCGAAGCAATGCCCGCGCCACCGGGATCTCATGGATGGCGTCTTCGGTAAGGCTGACGCGGATGGTGTCCCCCAGCCCGTCGGCCAGAAGAGAACCTATCCCGATGGCACTTTTGATGCGGCCATCTTCGCCGTCGCCGGCCTCGGTGACACCGAGATGAAGCGGGTAATTCCAGTCGGGACCTTCCGCCGCCAGTCGGGAGGCGAGGAGGCGATAAGCGCCGATCATCACCTTGGGATTGCTCGATTTCATCGAGAAGGCGAACTGATGATACCCCAAAGTGCGGGCAATCCGGGCGAACTCCAGCGCGCTCTCCACCATGCCGTCCGGAGTGTCGCCATAGCGGTTCATGATCCGGTCGCTCAAACTGCCATGGTTGGTGCCAATGCGCATGGCGACTCCTCGTTCCTGGCAAAGACGGACCAACGGGGCGAACTCCTCCACGATGCGGCCCAGCTCTTCGGCATACTGATCGTCGGTGTAGTCCCGAATCTGGAATTTCTTTTTATCCGCGTAGTTGCCGGGATTGACCCGCACTTTCTGCACCCATTTCGCGGCTTCGAGCGCGGCATCGGGTTTGAAATGGATGTCTGCCACCACCGGCACGTTGCTCCCCGCCGCCCGGATTCCGGCCACGATTTCGGCCAAATGCGAGGCAATCTGGCGCGTCTGGGCGGTGATCCGGACGATCTCACAGCCCACCCCGACTAGCTCCAGGGCCTCTGCGACACAGGCAGCGACATCCCTGGTGTCTGAGGTCAGCA
The DNA here is from genome assembly GCA_020852405.1 of Verrucomicrobiales bacterium. Taxonomy (GTDB): domain Bacteria; phylum Verrucomicrobiota; class Verrucomicrobiia; order Verrucomicrobiales; family DEV007; genus JACKQE01. The sequence continues at coordinate 10,547 of JADZAX010000019.1, read as the reverse complement.
TGGACTGCACCCTCACGGGATGGTCCCCGCCGAGGCCTACTCCCCCGGTGTCGACTTCCCGGCTGGCGCGGCGCACACGGTGAAACAGGTCCGGGCAATAAGCCGTCATGGCTGGTAAAGGACTGGGGGATTTATTGGGGCGCCGACGCCGAGACCGGCGGCGCGGAGGGAGCAGAGGGGACGATTTCCCCCGGTGTGTCCTTCATCTTGGCCCTCTCCGCCGGGGGGAGAAATTTGGCTTCCCCGGAGCCTCCGCCCCCGAAATCTCCGATGTCCTTCAACACCAGAACAATCATCAGGCTGAAGAGCATGATCGCGAACCCGGATTGAATCCACTCGACCGGCTTTCCGGTCAGCGGCCTTCCCCGCACCTTTTCGATGAGGGCCATGGTAATGTGACCTCCGTCCAGAACCGGGAGCGGCAGGAGGTTCAGCACGGCCAGATTGACATTGAGAATGACGCTGAACCAGAGCACCAGACGCCAGCCATCGGGGTGCTCGAAGAGCCGGTAATAGAGGCGCATGATGCCCACGGCGCTGGAGAGGTGGGTGGCCTTGACCTTTGACTTGGGCTGGAACATCGCCCCGAGAATGTTCGAGATGGAGCGTAGACTGTCTTTGATCTGGGGCATTACGGCCACATTGTGATCCACCGTGGTGACGCCGTATTCATCCCACTTGATGCCGGTCTTGACGGAAGGCGGGATAGGAGTGCCATCGCTTTGCTTAAAGGTCCAGACATCGGGCAGCCGCGGAGTCATGGTCACGTCCACCTGCTTTTTGCCCCTTTCGATGCCGAATTTGATCGGAACCGAGCCTTTCGACTCGATGTAGTCCGAGACCTGCATGCTGGAAAGAATGGCGACGCCATCCATGCTGCGCAGGATGTCATTCGGTTGGAGACCGGCCTCGTCAGCCGGACTGTGGGGATAAACTTTGCCCACCATCGGCGCGTGGCGACCGGCCATCCCCGGCGACGGCAGCGGCGGTCTCGAAAAGACGAATTCCCGGACTTTCGCCACCCACCCCGGCTTGGGCAGGGCCTTTTCAGCGGCTTTGTCTTCTTCCGATTTGGCCCATCCTTTGCTCATGTCCAACACCAAAGGCAGCGGAGCGGCCTCACCGGGACGCTCGACCACGACATCAATGGTGTCCTTCTGGCTCGAAATGGCAAACCAGTCCACCGAATCGAGCATGCCATGAAAACGCAACACTTGCTGCCCGTCCATCGTCAGAATCTTGTCCCCGGGTTTGATCCCGGCCTGCTCCGCCGGGCTTCCTTTGCCGACATACCCGACTTCGGTGGTCGCAGCCCCGTCGCTGACCACTTTGCCCACCCAGGGCAGGGCCACGATGGCGGCAAAGAGCACCGCGAGTCCGAAACTGAACAACGGACCGGCGAACGCCACGATGATCTTGTCGAGAGGAGAGATCGGAGGGAGGACTTCCTGGGCCTCTTCATCGGTGAGGTTTTTCCCCTCCATGGCCTCCATGGGAGCCATCTGGGGCAAAGCGACAAACCCCCCGAAAGGGATGCTGCCCAAGCCGTATTGGACTCCGTTGATGGTCTTTTTCCACAGCGGCTTGCCAAACCAGATCTGGAAGCGTTCGACCTTCAGCCCCCGCCACCGGGCGGCAAGGAAATGCCCCCATTCATGCACCACGATCATAAGGTTGAACACCATCAGAACCATGAACATGATCCCGAGAAAGCGGAGGGCGTTGAGCAAAAAATCCATGTGGGCAGGGGACGAAAAAGCGTCTTTGGAGCAGTGGGAGGCGGAACGGAGCCCCCGGGACAGGTCACCCCACACTCGCGGGGCGGCGTCCCCGGGAGACAAACGCCGCGAAATCTACCATATTTCGCGCCAAGCTCAAGCGCCCATGCACGGACCGGGGTTGGGACAGGGCCATCTTCCCTGCGGCCCGGAACGCTCGCGGTCGCCAGAAGGGAGGCTGAGGAGGTGCAAAGGCGTACCACATCCCGGTGGCCACGGCGTTTTCCGGCAACTATTTTGTTACCAGAGTGACGCCGTCCGCGTTATGAACCGTGTGTGGAAACATTTCTCCAAAACCAGAGACACCTGTGATGGAGCCCCCCATGGATGTCAGCAGATGCGTGCAGCGGGTACAATCGGGCGATTTGGTGGCGGCGAATGGGCTGATCGACCATCTCAATCCACTGGTAAGGCGCATCGTCCGCAATCATCTGCCCCGGAGGGAGGGCGAGGAAGATCTGATGCAGGAAGTCTTCGTCAAGTTGCTGCAAAAGCTCGAAGGTTACCGGGAACGCCCTGGCATACCCTTCGAGCACTGGGTGTCACGCCTCGCGGTCCGCACTTGTCTCGATGCCCTGAGGGCGGAACGCTCCCGGCCGGAATGGCGCTGGGCCGACCTTGGGGAGGGATCCGAACAGTGGCTGGATTATCTGATCCACCAAGCGGAGCCACCTCCCGGGAGTTCGAGCCCGGATGCCCTCGCGGTGGTCTTGGAATTGCTCGCCCACCTCTCCCCTCCAGACCGGCTCGTCCTGACCCTGCTCGATTTGGAGGAGCGCTCCACCCTGGAGATCAGCCAACTCACCGGATGGACCCGGCCCATGGTCAAAATGCGGGCCATGCGCGCCCGACGCAAACTGCGGCAGGTAGCCCGGCAGGTGATGAAATCAGAATTTGAAGAACCGACATGAAACCATCCCCCACCTTTGAAGAACGCTGGAAGCGCCTGACCTCTCGGGCTCGAATGAGCATTCCGGATGACTTCCCGGAACTGCCGCCGGCTTTCCACACCCGTGTCCTCGCCCACTGGCAGGCGCAGCCCGTCGAGTCTTGGGAGGATCTGCTCGCCACCCTCGGCGGACGCGCCGTTTGGGCGGTCGTGGCCGTTTGTGCAATCGCCGCGGGGTTTGTCTTTACAGATTTCCACGAGGCCAGGATCAGCCGGCCCGAGCTGGAACATGTGATCACCCTGGAGGCATGGATACCTTGATGATCCCGCGTCGATTCAAAGCCGGCCTCTTGCTGGCCCTGCTGGTGCTGGTCTGCGTGACCCTGGGCTTTTTGCTGGGGTTGGGTGTTGCCAAAGCCATCGCCAAAAAGAAGGACGACCCCGCCTTTTGGAACGAGGCCGCCCTAAGGCACCTGGAAAAGCTCCATCCTGACGGGACCCAGCGGGAGCGTTTCAAGGTTCTCGTCGGAGGAGCGGTGGATGAGTTGACCGTCGTGCGTCAGGAAACCATTTCCGATGTGCAACGAATCCTTCTGCGCCTCCTCTCCGACATCGACAAAGAACTGAGCCCGGAACAGCATGAAATGTTTTCCAAGATGAAGCCGAAGCCTTCCGACCTGTCGCTGGACGTGCTGCAAAAGACCGGCCCGCCGGACCAACAAACGCCTGAGAGGCCTTCCCACTGAAAAGTTGTTACCGCGCTCCTACGCCCGGCGTTGTAACCCTCCACAGACCGCGCCTTCAACCCCACGCGGTCGATCCTATCCAATCATGTTATTCTCAACTGTTCTGATGTGGCTGCTGATCGCAGTCGGTTTCGTGATCGCACTCCCCGCCCTGTGGCTCTTGTCTCAGGCGCTGTGGCCAGCCTCAGCGGGTCGGGCCCGGGATGCCGCCGCGGGCGGAATGTTCCGGCTGTTCCTGATCGGGCTCGTTCCCGTTTTTCTGGGAGGCCTTTTGGTCACCTTCCTGACCAAGGCGCTGCACAACGGATTCCTTGCCGCCCTGATCGCCGGCATCCTTCTGACTTGGGGGTTTCTCGGGGCCGGCGGCATCGCCACCTTGGTGGGGGAACGACTGTGGCCTCACCTTGCGACCGAGCCCTGGCGTCAGACCCAGCGGGGAGGACTGGTGCTGGTTTGTTGCGCCCTGCTCCCGATGGTCGGCTGGCTGGTGCTTCTGCCGCTGCTCGCCATCCTTGGCTGGGGAGCCAATGTGCGGAGCTTTGTCAGCAGAAATCGCGCGGCGGCCGGAACGGCTGAAGCGTGAACCCGGATCGGAAGGTTGCCTAATGAATCCGGCGCGACGACAGTTCCTCAAAACGGCCCTGGGAGGCGGGGGAGCCATGCTCCTGTCCTCCTGCGAACGGGTAACGACGGAGCTGACCCGGTCCCTTGGCGAATCGGTGCCTTTCACCCTGCCGGTCCCCGAAGGCAATGAGATCGACCCTGAGTTTCACCTGCTCTCGCGGGCCGCATTCGGCCCCTGGCCCGGCGATCTGGAGCGGGTCAAGCGCCTCGGCCGGGAAGCGTGGCTGGAGGAACAACTCAACCCGGATTCCATCTCCGATACCGCCTGCGATTTCCGGGCGGAGCGCTTTGAAAGCCTCTCCTTCAGTGCCGGGGATGCCTATGAGTTCCGCAAGCCGGTGCTGCGCGACGAACTGATGCGCCACACGTTTTTGCGGGCGGTCTACAGTCGACGGCAACTTTTTGAAGTGATGGTGGGATTCTGGTCGGACCATCTCAATATCGATCTCAGCAAGGGCGACTGCATTTACCTGAAACCTTCCGATGACCGTGAGGTGATCCGCCGCCACGCTTTGGGAAATTTCCACGATCTGATCCGGGCTTCAGCCACCTCACCGGCGATGCTGGTCTACCTCGATGGAAAATCCAACAAAGTGCGCCGGGGCACCACAGACAAGCCCAACGAGAACTATGCCCGGGAACTGCTTGAACTCCACACGTTGGGTGTGAACGGTGGCTACACCCAGGAGGATGTTAGGGAAGCCGCCCGCTGCCTGAGCGGGTGGACCTTCGACCGCAACCGCATCTTCGCCCTCAACCAGTCGGAAGCTTTCTTCCGCGGGGACTGGCACGACGACGGCCCGAAAAAAGTCCTCGGTCACGAGATCGCAGCGGGCGGCGGAGCGAAAGACCTGGATGCCTTGATCGAAATCGCCTGCGGTCATCCCAGCACGGCCCGCTTTATCGCCACGAAACTCTGTCACCGCTTTGTCAGCCATGATCCTCCCGCCGCTCTGGTGGATCGGTTGGCCCAAGGCTTTGCTGCGGACGGTGGAGACATCAAGGCTCAGCTGCGGACCCTGTTCGGATCGGAAGAGTTCCTCGCGGCCAGGGGCACGCTGCTGAAACGGCCCTTCCGTTTTATTGTCAGCTCCCTGAGGGCGCTCGGCGCCGATACCTTCGCGGGCAAGGGAGCCCTCGAGCCTCTGAACCAGATGGGGCAGGGATTGTTTCAATATCCCACGCCGGACGGGTATCCCGACGAAGAAGCCCCTTGGCTGGGGACCCTGATGTGGCGTTGGAACTATGCCCTCGCCTTGACGGCCAACGAAGCCGCGGATGTAAGGGTCGATCTGTGGCCAATCATGCGGGCCCTCGGCGGCAACCAGATCACCATCGAACGCGGATTTGGCTATTTCGCGGGCCGCAGCCCCACGTTGGAAGAGCATCGTGCCTTGCAGGACGCCCTCGATGCCGTCCGCCAGGAGCCAGAAAACAAGGCAACGGTGCCAAACGGGGCACTTCTCTGCGGCGTCATTCTCGCCAGTCCGGCTTTCCAGAGCTGCTGAACCCGTCTCCCTCTCACTCCATAACTCGAAGCCCATGAATCCCTCCCGTCGCCACTTCCTAGCCCGGCTGGCGGCTGCCGCCACATTCCCGGGCATGGCCCGGCTGAGCTTCAGCCAATCCCCGCTTAACCCGGTCGGGAGCAGTTCCCCTCACACGTTGATCTGCGTGTTCCTCCGTGGCGGAGCGGACACTCTGAACCTCTGGGTGCCCTATGCGGACGACGCCTACTACCGGCAACGTCCGACCCTCTCCATCAAGCGACCCGGAACCGATAGCGATGCCTCCATCCGCCTGACCGACCATTATGCCTTGCATCCGATGCTTCGGCCCCTCGAGGGCGCTTTCAAAGAGGGAAGGCTCGGGGCCGTGCAATCCGTCGCGGTGCAGAACACCAGCGGCTCCCACTTTGAATGCCAAGACCAGATGGAGCATGGCGATGCCGATCAGGACCAGTCAGCGGGGGGCGGATGGCTGGGGCGTTTCTTGCGGACCCGCGCCGGTTCGGCCGGTCAGCCACAGAAGAGTGCTTCCCCTCTCGCAGCGGTCGCCCTTGGCACCATCCTGCCGGAAGCCCTGCGCGGGGCTCCCAGCGTCAGCGTGATGCAACGGCTCGAGGATATCAGCTTGAAAATGAAAAAGGCCGATCCCGCTCCGGTCATGGCCGCGCTGAAGGCACTCTACGACCAGGACCAAGGACAATTGGGAAGCCAAGGCCGCGAAACGATCGATCTTTTCCGCCGGGTCGCCGAGCTGCGCAATCTCGCGGCGGCACCGGCAAACGGAGCGGAGTATCCCAAAAATGACTTCGGGGCACAGCTTTACGAGGCGGCCCGCCTCATCAAAGCCCGTGTGGGCCTCCAGGTGGCCTGCCTGGATTTGGGGAACTGGGACACTCACTTTGTGCAAGGCACGACCGCAGGCCTCCAGGCCGAGCGCATCAAAGTCCTGGCCGATGGATTGGCGGCTCTGGACACTGATCTCCAGTCCCAACGCCCGGACTACACGGTGATGGTCACCACCGAATTCGGCCGCCGGACCTACGAGAATGCCTCACTGGGCACGGACCATGGACGGGGGTTCACCTTCATGGCTCTGGGCAACCGGATCCAGGGTGGTCAGGTGCTGGGGGGGTGGCCGGTCCGGGCACTGGATGAATCCAACCCCCTTGGCCCCGGAGGGGTGACGATGGAGACGGAATACCGCCGGGTATTTGCGGAAATGTTGCGGGGCACGTTCCAGGCGACGGAGGCGGAAATGGCGCAGATTTTCCCTGGCCCCCCCTTGGCACCGGTTGGACTGATGAAGTGGGAGGCCTGAACCGGAGACGGACAGCCCCGGTCCGGCGGAATCCTCCGTCGAAAACCGGACCATTGCCCTTGCAAATGGCGCCTTCTGATGTTCGCTCTCCCCCGTGGCTGCACCCTCCACCCAGACTGTCGCTCTCACGGTCGATCAGGCCGACAAGCTCCGCGTCCTGCTGGAGGAGCGCGGCTTTGAGATGAACCAACCGGCCTACACCCGGTTTGGAGCGAAAGGACAGGGAGTGACGGTCGCCGTCTATGAAAAAGGCCCCAAGCTGGTCATCCAAGGCAAGGGACTGGAGGATTTCGTGACCTTCCTCCTCGAGCCGGAAATTCTGGGAGAAGCCCGCCTCGGTTATGAGGAGGTGCACCAACCGGAGATGTTCGCCCCACACATCGGAGTCGATGAGAGTGGCAAGGGGGACTTCTTTGGCCCTCTCGTGGTGGCCGGCGTCTATGTGGAGCCGGAATCGGCGCGGCACCTGCTCGCGGGAGGCATCGTGGACAGCAAGCGGATCGGCTCGGACCGCCGCATTGCCGAGCTGGCCGAGCTGGTCCGGACGACCCCGGCCTGCGGTTGGGAGGTCATCACCCTCGGTCCATCCCGCTACAATGCCCTCTATGCCAAATTTGGGAATCTGAACCGCCTTCTGGCTTGGGGGCATGCCAAAATCATCGAAAACCTGCTAGAAAGAGTGCCCGACTGCCCCCGCGCTTTGAGCGACCAATTCGCCAATCCCCGGGAACTGGAGCGGGCTTTGCAAGGCCGGGGTCGGACCATCCAGGTGGATCAGCGGACCAAAGCGGAGTCCGATATCGCTGTGGCGGCGGCTTCGGTGCTGGCACGGGATGCCTTTGTGTCCTGGCTCGCTGATGCTGAATCCCTTTGGAATGTGAAGCTCCCGAAAGGAGCCTCCCCGGCGGTGACCGATGCAGGAAAAACATTCGTCAACCAGCATGGCCGGGAGAAATTGGCAGAAGTGGCCAAAATGCACTTCCGCACTAGCGCAATCGTGCTAGGAGAACTTTGACGCTCTTATCATTCAAAGAAACCGCCAACAACAGGGATCGCCCCACCCATCGGGGACACAGTCAATCTTTTACAAAGAAATACTTGCACCCGGAGACAAAGGTACTAGTTTACCACCCGAGTTTCATCATCTCTCCGGGCCGACCCCATCCCGGAAAAAAGTGGATCTCCGGGCCTGCAACAATCTGCCTGCCTCCCCCAAAAAAAGTTAACCACCAAAATATGTCCTCAATCACCAAACGCGACCTCGTGGTCGAAATCAGCAACAAGTCGGATCTCACGCAACGTCAGGTCCAAGAAGTCGTTCAAGCTTTCATCGATGGAGTCGCCGCCCATCTTGCCAAAAACGAGGAAGTTGTGCTGCGCAATTTTGGGACCTTCCTCGTCAAGCGCACGGAGCCGAAAGTCGGTCGGAATCCCCGCAAACCGGAAGTGGAAGTGAAAATTCCAGCCCGTGCGGTCGTGAAATTCAAGCCAGGCAAAGACCTGAACCGCAAAGTCGGCAAACTGCTTCCGAAGCTCAAAAAGTAACGGTTCCCGGGAGCCGCGATCATCGCGCCCCCTTGGGAATTCCAGCCGCCTTCGGGGTTTCCCCAAGGCGGCTTTTTCGTGTCCGGAGCCGACAGCGCAGGCTCAAAACGCATCCCTTAGAGATTGATTTTCCTGCCCTCAGATGTCGGCACCTGCGGTTTCCTCTTGCGGCCATCACGGAAATTTCCGATCTTGCTCCCAACCACCATGCCTGAATCCCCTCCTCCTCCGAACTTGGCCCATCTGCGCGAAGATTACCGTGCCGGTGGTCTGCTGGAGTCTGAAGCCGCGTCCGACCCCATCGTCCAGTTCTCCCGCTGGTTCGAACAAGCCCGCCAGGGCGGGGTCGTCGAACCGAACGCGATGACCGTGGCCACGGTGGGAGAAGATAGCACCCCCTCGGCACGGACCCTTTTGTTGAAGGGATTCAGCGCGGAGGGATTCGACTTCTTCACCAACCACGAAAGCCGCAAAGGCCGGGAGTTGGCGGCCCACCCACACGCGGCGATGCTGTTCTTCTGGAAGGAACTGGAGCGTCAGGTCTCCTTGCGGGGCCGGATCGAAAAACTCCCCTCCAACCTGGCTGAAGTGTATTTCCACTCCCGGCCCCGGGCCAGCCAGATTGGCGCCTGGGTGTCGCTGCAAAGCCGGACCATTCCCAACAGGGAGTGGCTCGAGGAACGGGAACGCCACTTCGAGAAAGAGTTTGGCGATGGCGAAATTCCCCTGCCACCGGTCTGGGGAGGCTACCGTCTCGTTCCGGAGACCATTGAATTCTGGCAGGGGCGCCCCAGCCGCCTCCACGACCGGCTGGAATACCGGCGGCTGAACGGTGGATCCGGAATCTGGGAATGCGTCCGACTCAGTCCCTGAAGATCCCCCCTCCGATGAAGCGCCGCGCCTTCCTCCACTCCGCCCCCATGCTCAACCTCGCGGCGTGGCCGGAAAGTGGCAGGTCAGCGGAACCCGGGGCTCCGATAGAAGTACACCCCGGCACCCTGCCATTGGTGCTCTCGGCTCCCCACGGAGGACCGCTTCGCCCGGCGGACCTTCCTGACCGCACCAAGGGCGTTCTCTCTGCGGACCGCAATACTGCGGAGCTCACAAAGGCCCTCACGAAGGCGGTGACCACGGTCTTTGGGGCAGAACCCCACCGCATTCTCAGCCGCCTCCACCGCATCAAACTAGACCCGAACCGCGAGATTCATGAAGCCGCCCAGGGCCATCCCGTCACCGGAGAAATCTGGCAACGTTACCACGACCACATCGCCGGGGCCTGCCGGACCGCTGTCCTGACTCATGGAGGTGCCGTGCTGCTCGATCTGCATGGCCACGCCCATACCCTGCGGCGGGTCGAACTCGGCTACCTCCTCTCTGGTGAAGCCCTCACCCTTTCCGATGCCCGGCTTGCGGAGTCGGAGCAGGTCCGCAAATGCAGTCTCCGCAGACTGCCCGGAGCGGATGGAGCTGGCTTGGTCGCGGCCCTGCGCGGTCCCGCAAGCCTGGGGGCGTTGCTTTGCCGAGAAGGCTATTCAGCCGTGCCCTCGCCGGACCTTCCCGCCCCAGGCGACTATCCGTATTTCCAGGGCGGCTACACCATCACCCATCACGTGGCTGCGAACTATGGTGGGCCCGTCCTCGGCATCCAGATCGAAACACCCTTTCCTTCCGTGCGTGGCACTCCAGAGGAACGGGAGCACTTCGCCCTGGTTCTGGCCCGATCCTTGAAATCCTGGATGGAACAGCACCTTCTGAACGCTTCCGATCCGAAAATCAAGATCCCATCGTGAGCCCGCGACATGTCACTTGACCCGATCGATCTTCTGACGAGCACCGGCGGTTCTCTGTTCCGCCGAATCCTCTCCTTTTTCGCTTACGGATGGGTGGGACTGCTCCTCGGGAGGATCGCTACGGCTTTTCAGGAATGGGAGAACTTCTTGCATCCAGGGCACGCCTTTTCCCAGATCTTCGAGGGCCCCCATGAGATCATGGTCTTCCTATTTTGGCCGGGCTTTGTGCTGGTCGGGCTGGCTAAAATTCCATGGCTGTTCCTGGTGTGCCTGCCGTTGATCGGATTTTCTTTTTTGGCCATTGTGTATGGCGACAATCCCTCTCCCTTCTGGGCGCTGGCTCTCATTG
>JADZAX010000018.1 GCA_020852405.1 Verrucomicrobiales bacterium | reverse complement strand
TTGGCTTCCGCCGCCACGGCAAGATCCTGCAGATCGGGGGCTTTCTGGACGAGGTTGGCCCTGATTTCGTAGGCTTTTTGAAACTTCGCCAAGGCGAGGTCGTATTCTCCCTTGTCGAAGGCCTGTCTCGCGCGAAGCGCCGCGGTATTGGCGGTGAGCCGCATCAGAGTGACCGAGCGGTCATCCGCGGCGGGCAGATTGCTCAGATAGGTTTCTGCATTTTCCGCAATGTGATCGAACAGCTCGTCTTTACCCGGACTGGAAATGTCCTCGCGGTTGAGTCGGTAGACGATGAAATGCACCAATTCTTCAGCCTGCTCCCTTGCTTTTTGGGCTTCTTGGGAGGCTTTGCGGGCTCTGCTGGCCTGGAGCAATGCGGAGCCGGACGCCCACAGCGCGGCTGCCAGCAGGAGAGAAAAGAGGAGGTTCAGCCGTCTCGCCCGGCGGGCCTGCCGGTAGTGGTCGCCGGCCTGCATGGCGAGGAGGACTTCACGCATGTCGGTGAACCGGTCCTTCGGGGACAGTTCCAGACATCGCTCGATGATGGCCCGGTAGGTGTATGCCAAGCGGCAACCGGACGGCCAGACGATCTCGGATTCTTCCTCAATCATCGAGGCAAGCCTTTCGGCATCGAATCTTCTCGGGGCGGCGGGATCCGGATCCCCGCTGTCTTCCACGATGGAGGCCTCGGGATCAAAGCTCTGCCGCTCCAGTTCCGAGTATTTCCGGAGACGGGGCAATTGTCCAGTGACAAGCTTGAAGGCCACGACCCCAAAACTGTAGACATCCCATCGGAAACCGCGACCGTCCGAGCTTTCCCTGGGACGGCGCAGTTGCTCGGGACTGGCATAGAGCGGGGTTCCCCCGAGTTCGACCTCATCAAAATCGGTGCGGCTTTGCCCGAAGTCACAGATCTTGACGGAGGGCGGGATCTCGTCGGTCAGCAGAATATTGCTCGGCTTGATGTCGCAATGAATGATGTGGTGCCGGTGCAGATAGGCGAGGGCATCCGCGATGTTCCGTAGCAGGCGCCAGGCTTCACGGTGGTCGACATGGCCACAGAGACGGTCCAAGGTCCGGGTTTGCCAGGCGTCATCGACCTGGTCCGCATGCAGGCCCATCGCATAGTAAGGCGGATCACTCAGCAGGTCGAAATCGTGGAGGGTTACAATGCCAGCATGTTCCGCCACGCTGGAAAGCTTCTCCAATTCCCGTGCCATCTGCGAGAGATTCACCGAGGGAGTGCGGAAAATTTTCAGGGCTCTTTCTGAGATGCCCCGATAGGTAGCCCTGTAAACGCGACCAAAAGCCCCCTCCCCGAGAGGGGGCAGGTGGATTTGGTAATCACGAATGTTGAGGGGCTCGTTCACAGATTTGGCCGGCAGTGCCGGAAGGTCTTGAATTTACTTGGTCAGGCTGGGGATTTCACCTTCCCACGCCGGACCCGGAGGGGCGGCCAAATACCGGCGGGCCCGGTCCGCCAGCCAGCGCCCCGGGGAGTCATCCGGGGGGAGTTGGCCCAATTGCGCCAGACAACCTTCCCAGTCCCGTTGCAGGAACAATTCCAAAGCTTCTTCGTAAGCCTTCACCGTTTCCTCCGTGGCACCGGATCCGCCCACCGCGGCAGGCAGGATCAATTCAAAAATAGGGTAGGATTTTTGGAATCCGGCAGGTTTCACGAGGCAGAGGCGCCGAAACCGCCACCGTTGGGCACCGGGTTCACCCTGCAGGCGTTCCACGGTTTCACCGGAGACCAGCACCGGGATCCGGAACTCTTTGGCGATTCGTTCAAGTCGGGCCCCAAGGTTGACCACGCTGCCAAAGACACTGATATGCCATTGCTGGGAGGGGCCCGTTCGCCCCACGGCGATGCGCCCGGTGCTGACGCCAACCCGGATGGGGGACATGATGCGGCCGTATTCCTCCTCAAATTCCGCCAGATCGGCAAAGTCCAGAACCATCCGTTCAGCCGCTGCCACCGCCCGGGAGGCGTGGCGGACACTGGCCGGCAACCAGTCCGGCCATCCCCAGAGGGCCAGCGCACCATCACCGGCAAAATCCGTCACCACTCCATCGTGGTCGAAGACTGTTTGGGTGATCCGGCCGACGACCGACTGGTTTTCCCTGAGCCGGGAAAGAATCTGGGCATCGGTGCGGGCTCGCTCGAGATGGCGGGAATGTCCGCGACGGTCACAAAAAATGACGGAACAATCCGACATCGCGGGCTCGAGCTCGGCGGGATCACCCGCTTCGATGATTTCCCGGATGGCGGGGGAGAAGTAGGCGGAAAGGCGGTCCTGAACCCGTTGCCGGGTGCGTGCCGCCAAGAGCCCTGCCACCAGGGAGGCAATCAGCCGGAGGAAAGGAATGAATGCCACGGCGTCGGCGTCCGATGCCTGCCGGGTTTCGACATAGAGATAGACTAGGCGGCCCAACGCATCGCGGTGGATTTTGGCATTTTCCTCTGCGGAAGAAACCGGCACCGCGGCGATCCAGTCAATTTTTCGTCCCAGACTGTGGGCGGTGATGAACGGTTGATCGATCTCCGAACTCCAGACCCTGATGTCTTCGGGATCGGGATTGTCCAGGCTCAACTGCGAAAGCAAGGTGCGGCTGGGCTGGAAATCCGCCCGCATGTTGGGATCCGGATTCAGCACCTCGTAGGTCACCCCCTCCTCATCGTCTTCTTCCAGCGCGAGAAATGCGACCCCGACCCCCCGTTGCCCGGGCAGGGCGCTTTCCAGAAAAACAGCGGCCCGGTTGTAGAGCTCGGCATCGGTCGACCAACCGCTGAGGACCTTTTCCGGCAATTCCGTTTGGATCAGTTTGAGCTGGAGCCGGAGACTGTATTCATCCAGAGAGGCCACGTCGTCATAGCGGGTGGAGCCAACCTGGCTGAGCATTTGCCCGGACCTGTCGAGCAGTCCGTCGGCCACCAGCTTGCGCATCGCCTTGTTGAGGTCGGCCGGTGACCGAAGCCAGTAGAGCGCCGTGGTGCCCTGGTTGCCGATGACCACAGACTGCCCGTAGCTCAGTCCGAAAGGATCCTCCAACCGGACCCGGTGATCCCGCGCGGCGTTGGTGAAGAATGTATTGGGGCGGCTGCGACCCTGCAGGTTGGGAAGTCGTTCCAATTTCAGCATGTCCCCGTGGCGGGTGGCTTCGCTGTGGTTGCGGTTCACGAGACGGTCATTCCAAGGCACCGTGAGCAGCTTTGCCGGTTCGCCTCCATCCGCTCCCGCGGTGTCGGAGCGGTCAGATTCAGGTTTGCGCCCCACCCTGACCCGTCCTCCATCCGGCAGCGACACGGACACCTGCTGGGTGGGGTCCTCCAAATTCACCGCGATGAGGTGCATGATGACGGGAGCGGGGGCGGGGGGAGCCTGGGATGGGAATCACCAGGAGAGAGTTGCGGAAAAAAACGCCGCCCAGTCGGATGACCAGTGCGGCGGCGTGACTGCGAAAGCAGGGCGGCTCCTTGGAGCGCCTGCTTCGCTGCAGGTTGGCCAAGGCTCAGGACCAGCCGTGGGTGGCGCGGACTTTGAGCATGACATCGAGAATGTTGTTCCAAGTTTCCACCTTCTCCAGAGTGGCATTGGGGAACATGCAGCCATCCCAGCAAATGTGATTGATGCCGCGTGACGCCGCGTCCTTGAGCCAGTATCCGGCGCATTTGACGATGTCCAACTTTCCGTTTGGATCGTCCGCCGGGCAATGTTTTCCGGTTTTGTCGTGCGAACCCGCCCCATGGACCTGGCCGTCGTTCTGGGCCACATGGAAGTCGATGGTCCACGGCCGGAGGGCATTGGTCATGGTTTCATAGGCGGCCCAGAATTCTGCGTCACTGTAGCCTTCTTTGACCAGGGCATGCTCCGGCGCGTTGTAGCCGAGCAGATACAGGTAGGTGTGAGCCAGATCTGCCTGGAATCCGAGCGTTTCCGGAAGACCGACGCCTTCGAGGACGTCCAGCATGTCCCGCCAGGAGTGCATCCCGGCCCAACAAATTTCTCCTTCGGCAGCGAGACGCTCTCCATGGTCGGCCGCGATGGCGGCGGCTTTTTTGAATGTGTCCACGATCCGGGCCGTGTTCGCCTTGGGGTTTTCTTTCCATTTGGCGATCCCGAACTCGGCCGAGTCAATGCGGATCACTCCGCCTTTGCGGACCCCGTGCTCGTTGAAAATCCGCGCAATGCGGCAGCCCATCTTCACGGCATTGAGGAATTTTTCCTGGGCAGCTTCATCCCCCATGGCGGAGTCTCCCACCGTGCCCGGCCAGACCGGTGCCACCAGGGAGCCGACCGCGAAGCCCTTTCCGGCGATCATGTCCGCGATGCGCTTCAATTCGTCATCGCCCGCTTCGGGATTCGTGTGGGGCAGGAAGAGGAAGTAGTCAATCCCTTCGAACTTCTGGCCATTCACCTCCGCCGCGGCAGTGAGGTCGAGCATGTGCTCCAAGCTGATGGCAGGTTCCTGGCCTTCGCCGTCGCCCTTGCCGACGAGACCTGGCCACATGGCGTTGTGCAATTTGGGGAGTGTATGCGACATAGTGGCGTTTTTAATACCCGGATTGGACCCTGATGTCAATCGCGAAAGGGGAAGATGGCGGGACCCGGGATCGAAGGGGTGGGAACAAAACGGCCGGAAATGATCCACGCCAAATGGAGC